>NZ_JAIJZQ010000017.1:0-48419 GCF_019754195.1 Streptococcus sp. 2018037 | reverse complement strand
AATCTTTTTCAGGATGAAGCACAAACTGGTTTGCGGTGGAAACGATGTCGTTAATACTATCAAGTAAATGAGCTTTAATCTGATCTAGCATGACTTTTCCCCTTTTATTTTTAGTGTAACATAAAAACTAACCCACCACAAAATGTGATAGGTTAGTTAACTTAATGACATTGCTCTTGACAGGGTCTTTACTTTTTTGTAAATTTTATTGACAACAGTGTAAACAATCTTATTCTGACTCAGTAACCTTACCAGACTCAATATGGAAGATTTTTAAACTATTAGGTAGCTTGTGTAAATGGTCCAAAGATGTCGTTGTAATAAATGTTTGAATCGTATCTGTAATAGTTTCTAGTAGTTTGATTTGACGATTATTATCCAGCTCACTCATAACATCATCTAAGAGTAGAATTGGGTATTCTCGTGTGACCTCCTTCATCAGCTCAATTTCAGCCAGTTTGAGTGACAGAACGAGACTGCGGTGCTGACCTTGGCTACCATAATGGGCATTCATTCCATTTATAAAGAAAGCTACATCATCTCGATGTGGTCCAACTCCTGTATTTTTCTTAAATAAATCACGTTTACGAGACTTTTCTAGTTCTGTCAAGAATTTGTCAATTAAATTGACATCATCTGTCAATTCGATTGAGGTTTGGTATTCGATTGTCAATTCTTCCCGATTGCCAGATATTTCTTGAACTTTTCTATTTCCGAATTCCTCTAATTTCTTAAGAAAGTTAATACGATGTTGGATAACACGACTACCATATTCAGCAAGTTGTTGATCTAACACGGATAGGAAGTTCTCATCAATCTTATCTGTAGATTTGAGGTAAGTATTTCTTTGTTTTAAAACGTGGTTATAATTCGATAGGTCAGAGAGATAGAGTGGTTTGATTTGCCCTAGCTCGACATCGATGAACTTTCTTCTCAAAGCAGGCGCACCTTTTATCAGCTGTAAATCTTCTGGAGCAAATAGGACGACGTTCATATGTCCAATGTAATTAGAAAGCTTGGCTTGTTTGAGATGGTTGACCTTGGTCACTCGCCCCTTGTCTGTCAAGTGAATATCAAGTGGAACTTTACCGCTTGTGCGATGGAGTAAACCAGAAACAGATAATTCCTTTTCTTGAAACTGTAATAGGTCCTTATCTGTCCGTGTTCGATGACTTCGTGTTAAGGCTAAAACATAGATAGATTCTAGAATATTGGTTTTTCCTTGGGCGTTTTCGCCTAAAAAGACATTGAGCCCTTTGTGGAACTCAATATCTAATTGGTTGTAATTGCGAAAATGTTGTAACTCTAATCGTTCTAGCCACATGTCTACATACCAGGGAAACGAACAGGTTTTCTTTCAGTCTTTTTAGTTGCTTTTTTAGGAGTTTTTACCTGTTTCTTATTCTTTTTATTTTCTTGATTTAACTTTTTAACGATTGCAGCCACACGTTCTTTTTCAGCTTGATCCTCTTGGTGCTGTTTGATTTCCTCTGCACTAGGAGCGACGATTGTGATGCTGGTGTTGTGGTCTGGGAGTGTGATAACATCTCCGACACGGATTTTTTTACCGCGTCTTTTTTCATCCTCTCCATTGAAAAGAATGGTATTTTCTTCTAAGAAACCTTTAATGGCACCTCCTGAATGGAGAATACCAGTCGTTTTTAACAATGCTTGTAATGTGATGTAGTCATCAAATAATTTAAATTCCATAAGTCACCTCGTTACAGAATATTATATCACAAAATGGTATAATGGAAGGTACAATGTTTGAAAGAGGAAGAAGATGAAATTACAAGAGGGAGTAGATCTTCATTTTATTGATACAGATCAGTTTACGACAAATCGTATACGTATTCGCTTTGCAGCTGAAATGAGTGAGGCTACAGTTGCTGGTCGTGTGTTAGTTGCAAATATTTTTGAAATGGGTAACCAAGAATTTCAGACTGCTCAGGCTGTTCGGAGAAGATTGGCAGAATTGTATGGTGCTCAGTTCTCGACCTCAGTTTCAAAACGTGGTAGGGTGCACTGTGTAGATGTGACAATTTCATATGTCAGTCCTCGTCACTTGCCAGAAAATGAGGATATTACAGTAGAGATTCTTGATTTTTTATACACGTGTATATTTAGACCACTGAAAAAGGGGCGAGGATTTGATAGCCAGATTTTCGAGGTTGAAAAAACGAATTTAATTAATTTTCTTCAGTCAGAGATAGAAGATAATTTTTATCATGCAGATGTTGAAATGAGTAAGCTTTTTTATAAAGATCCCTCTCTTCAAATTCCACGCGTCGGTAGGCTTGATTTGGTTGAAAAAGAAACAGCAGAATCAACCTTTCAGATTTATCGGAATATGTTGCGTATGGATAAAATTGATATATTTGTCTTAGGGAAGGTTGACAGAGAACAAGTAAAAAGAAAACTTGAAGATTTTGGTTTTACTTATAGAAATCCAAAATTAGAGTTAGAATATCATCAAGAATACTCAAACATCACGCAAGAAAAAATCGAGCGTAAACAGGCAAGGCAGTCCATTTTGGAATTGGCATATCATTTACAGGTGGTTTACAACGATGTAAACTATCCGGCTTTGATGGTATTTAATGGTCTACTAGGTGCTTTCTCCCATTCGAAGTTATTTATGAATGTTCGTGAGAAAGAAAGTTTGGCCTATACAATTGGAAGTCAGGTCTCTATTTTTTCAGGAATGCTGAAGGTCTATGCTGGAATTAGCCGCGAAAATAGACTCAGGGTAATGAAGTTAATTAGTAAACAACTACTTGATTTAAAATGTGGTAAATTTACAGAAGAAGAATTAGAGTTGACAAAAAATATGTTGATTCATTCGGCAACCCTGGCTCAGGATAGGCAGAATAATTTGATAGAACAAGTATATAATCAAGTTACCTTAGGAAATAGAAATTTAAGTTGGCTAGATTGGATTGAGGCTATCAAATCGGTATCAATAGACGATGTCATTCGAGTAGGACAGATGATTAATTTACAGGCTGTTTACTTTATGGAGGGGACAGAAGAATGAAGTTAGTTGAGAAGAAGTATCCTTACATGAAAGAATCTGTCTTTTATGGGAAAGTTGACAATGGGTTGACAGTTGTTTTACTTCCTAAAGTAGATTTTCATGAGACATATGGAATTCTAACGACCAATTTTGGGGGTATTCATACTCGATTTACACTGGCTAATGGTAATAGTGTTGTTTATCCTGCAGGGATTGCACACTTTTTAGAACATAAGCTGTTTGAAACTGAGAATGAAGAGGATATTATGAATGAGTTTGCTAAATTGGGAGCAAGCGCAAATGCTTATACCAGTTTTAGACAGACTAGTTACTTATTTTCAACGACTCAGAAAGTATTGGAGTCTCTATCACTTTTACAATCTTTTGTTCGAGAACCGTATTTTACAGAAGACAATGTAGAAAGAGAACAGGGGATTATTGAACAAGAAATTGAGATGTATCAAGATGATGCAGATTATCGCTTGTTTACGGGAATTTTATCATCGCTTTATCCAAAAAGTCCTTTGGCCTATGATATAGCAGGGACAGTTGAATCAATTGCTGCAATTACTGCGGATGATTTACATGAGAATTTTGATGTGTTTTATCATCCAAGTAACATGAATTTATTCGTTATTGGTAATTTTGATTTAGAGGCAGTTTGGAAACAAATTTCAAGTTATCAAGTAGCTCAGATGGATAATCCAGCTCAGTCGTTTGAATTGGCAGGTGTCCAAAAGTTGCCGATACAGGAGCATCTCTCAGAACAATTTGAAGTATCTACCCCAAAATTGGCTGTTGGTTTACGGGGAAATGACGAGGTTGATAAGGAGACTATTCAGAAATATCGGCTCAGTTTACAATTTTTATTTGCCATGTTGTTTGGTTGGACTTCAAAACGATATCAACAGTTATACGAGCAGGGAAAAATTGATTCTTCTTTCCAGTTCCAATTAGAGGTTACACCTGAGTACCACTATTTGATTATCTCGGGAGATACTCAAGAACCCATTACGCTTTCTAGTATGCTGATGAAAGCACTTAGGAAATTTGAGGATGATGCAGATGTGACAGAGGATCATTTACAATTGTTGAAAAACGAGATGTATGGAGATTTTATTCGTAGCTTAAATTCTCTTGAGTTTACAGCTAGTCACTTTGTTTCTCAGTATTCAGAATGTGAAAATGTTTTTGATATACCTCAAATGATACAAAGTCTTCAGTTAGATGACATCAGAGAGGCAGGTCGTCGCTTTATTGAACACTGTGATATGACAGATTTCACGATTTTTCCAAAATAAGTGGGCGCAACCCGTCGAAATTTCCTTGGAATTTTGTTAGAATAGTATACTGTACATGATGAGCGATAGAGAGAGGGTATTATGAGACAAAAGAGTATAGGGGAAGTACTTAGAACAGCTAGAGAAGGACGGGGTTGGACATTCGTTGATTTGCAACGGATAACAAAAATCCAAGCTAAATATTTGCAGGCACTTGAGTACAATGATTTTGATTTTATTGCAAACTCAGATGACGTTCATTCTATTTTAAAAGCATATGCTGAGGCTTTGGAATTAGATGCAGATGTCCTACTGGATGCTTACGAGACCAATAGTTTAGTGAAATATTATGAAGATGGAGAAGAAGAACTCCGATCTTCAGAATTGAAAAGAAGCTATAAGGTTCGTAAACGTAAAAAGAACTCTTATCTTCCGTTGATTTACTTATTACTTGCGACGGGTTTGATTATTATTTTTGTGACTTATATTGTTCATAGCAGGCTCCAAAATAGAGCATCTATTACGCCTACTACAACGTCATATAGTATAGTTGAGCAATCTGTATCTGAAGCAAGTAGTGGTACAGAGACGAGTTCTACTGAGCAGGCGCAGTCAAATTCAACGAGTTCAAGTAGTTCCGCTACAGAAAATGTGACTATTTCAGGATCAGGTTCTAACATTGTTGCGACCCTTAAAACAGTGACTTATCCAGTAGAAGTAACTGTAACAGCAAAAAATACAACGAGTTGGATCAGCCTTTCTGACACCTTGTTAGAGGGGGGCGTTACACTAACACCTGATAATCCAACAGTAACTACTACTATTGAAGAAGGAGTGACTTCTACTACACTTGTTCTTGGTGTTGTCAAAGGAGTAGAGGTAAGTGTAGGTGGCCAAAAGTTAGATATATCAGCTCTGACAGCCGATACAGGGTCGGTCACTTTAAATTTTGAATAAGGGCAATAAAGGTATTAGAATGAAAAAAGAAAATATTCCCAATGCATTGACGATAGGTAGGATTTTGGTAATCCCAATTTTTATCTTGTTACTGACCGTTTGGGATTCAACAATTAGTCATGTGTTGGCAGCACTTATTTTTGCATTAGCTAGTATTACGGATTATCTAGACGGCTATTTGGCTCGTAAATGGCAGGTTGTAACAAACTTTGGAAAATTTGCGGATCCGATGGCAGATAAGATTTTGGTGATGACAGCGTTTATCATGCTTGTAGAGCTTGGCTTTACTCCAGCTTGGGTAGTTGCAATTATTATTTGTCGTGAATTGGCAGTGACAGGTCTTCGTCTACTCTTGGTGGAAAATGGAGGAACAGTTCTAGCTGCGGCTATGCCAGGAAAAATCAAAACATTTTCACAGATGTTTGCAGTTATTTTCCTGCTCTTACACTGGAACGTCGTGGGGCAAATAACACTCTATATTGCACTTTTCTTCACCCTATATTCAGGCTATGATTATTTCAGGGGTGCCTCTTACTTATTCAAAGATACTTTTAAATGATGACAAATATTATCGAAGTAAAAAATCTTAAATATAAATACAACCAAGAGGATGAGCGCTATACCCTAAATGATGTCTCGTTTCACGTGAAACAGGGAGAATGGTTGTCTATTATTGGACATAATGGTTCGGGTAAATCAACAACAGTTCGTTTGATTGATGGTTTGTTGGAAGCTGAATCAGGTGATATTTATATTGACGGTGATGCCTTAACCATTGATAATGTATGGGATAAGCGACGCTTGATTGGTATGGTTTTTCAAAATCCAGATAACCAATTTGTGGGTGCCACAGTTGAAGATGATGTTGCATTTGGTTTAGAGAACCAGGGAATCCCTTTGGAGGAGATGCGTAGTCGAGTTGACGAAGCTTTGGAATTGGTTGGAATGACTGATTTCAAAACACGTGAGCCTGCTCGTTTATCTGGTGGTCAGAAGCAGAGGGTGGCGATTGCTGGAGTGGTTGCCTTACGTCCAAAAATTATTATTTTGGATGAGGCTACGTCTATGTTGGATCCAGAAGGTCGTCTCGACTTGATTAAAATTGTCCGTGAAATTAAGGAGCGTCATGGTATGACGGTTATCTCTATAACACATGATTTGGATGAGGTTGCATTGAGTGACCGAGTTATCGTGATGAAAAATGGACAGGTTGAATCAATTAGCACTCCAAATGAACTATTTATGCGAGAAGATTTGGTAGATTTAGACTTGGATAGACCATTTACGACAGAACTGGCTTCATCTTTGCGTCAGACTGGACTTGATTTACCGCTCCGCTATTTTACAGAGGAAGAATTAGAGGAAACTTTATGGGAATTGATCTCCAAGAAGTAAGCTATACCTATCAAGCTGGCACTCCTTTTGAGGGGCGTGCGCTTTTTGGTGTGGATTTGGAGATTGTTGATGGCTCTTACACGGCCCTTATTGGGCATACGGGTTCGGGCAAATCAACGATTTTACAACTCTTGAATGGATTAAATGTACCAACAGAAGGAAGAGTAGTCATTGATGATGTTGTGATTACAGCAACATCTGAAAATAAGGATATTAAGCAAGTAAGGAAGAAAGTGGGGCTCGTTTTCCAATTTCCTGAAAGTCAAGTGTTTGATGAGACAGTTTTGAAAGATGTTGCTTTTGGTCCACAAAATTTCGGAGTTTCTCAGGAAGAGGCTGAAACGATTGCGCGTGAAAAATTGGCCTTGGTTGGAATTGATGAAAGCTTGTTTGAGCGTAGTCCTTTTGAACTATCTGGTGGTCAAATGCGTCGGGTAGCTATTGCTGGGATTCTGGCAATGGAACCAAGTATCTTAGTTTTGGATGAACCAACGGCTGGATTGGACCCTGCGGGGCGTCAGGAATTGATGGATATTTTCGAAAAGCTTCATGAATCAGGCATGACAATCGTTTTGGTAACTCATTTGATGGACGATGTGGCTAACTATGCTGATTTTGTTTACATTATGGAAAAGGGAAAGCTGGTCCGTTCTGGTAAACCAGTCGATATTTTTCAAGAGGTAGATTTTTTAGAGAGTATTCAGTTGGGAGTGCCTAAGATTACTAAGTTTGCAGCTAATTTGGAGAGAAGAGGCTTTGTATTTGAACGTCTTCCTATTACAATTGAAGAATTTACGGGGATGGTGACACATGGATAAATTAATTTTAGGTCGCTATATTCCTGGGGATTCAATTATTCATCGCTTGGATCCAAGAAGTAAGCTTTTAGCAATGTTTGGATTTCTATTGATGATTTTTTGGGCCAATAATTTGGTCACCAATGCCTTGTTGATAGCATTTGTTTTAGGAATGGTTGTTTTATCTCGTATTCGCTTATCATTTTTTATTAATGGTTTGAAACCGATGATAGGAATTATTCTATTTACAACTTTCTTTCAGGTTTTCTTTACACCTGGAGCGACACTTTTATGGGAATTTTGGATTTTTAAATTATCAGTTGAGGGTTTGCAACAGGCGGCGATTATTTTTGTTCGCTTTGTTTTGATTATTTTCTTCTCAACCCTATTGACCTTGACGACAACACCGCTCAGTTTGGCTGATGGTATCGAGTTAGGGCTTGCACCTTTGAAGAAATTTAAAGTTCCTGTGCATGAAATTGGTTTGATGTTGTCCATGAGTTTGCGTTTTGTACCGACCTTGATGGATGATACCACTCGGATTATGAATGCTCAGAGAGCTCGTGGAGTGGACTTTAATGAGGGAAATCTTATTCAGAAGGTAAGGTCAGTTATTCCTATTTTGATTCCCTTATTCGCATCAAGTTTTAAGAGGGCAGATGCTCTTGCAACGGCGATGGAGGCGCGTGGGTATCAAGGCGGAGATGGGAGAACCAAGTACCGGATTTTGGAATGGAAGTTAGCAGATACGTTAGCAATTTTAGTTATGTTAGCTTTAGCTGGACTCTTATTTATATTGAAAAAATGAGTAAAAAACGCTAGAAATAGCGTTTTTATTGTCTAATCTCAATTTGTCTGTAATGTTTGTAACAATTTCACAAAGTCTAAGTAATAGTTAGAGGGTATGATAGACACATGACAGAAAGGAATGTGACTATTATGAACATTACATTAAAGAAAAACTTAAAAACAACTATTGCTGGTTTGGTAGCGGGAATCTCCCTTTTGACTGCGGGTGTAGTCAGTGCAGAAACCTATACTGTAAAGTCTGGTGATACCCTGTCTGAAATTGCTGAAACACACAATACTACTGTTGAAAAATTAGCAGAGCAGAATAAGATTACCAACTTAGATTTTATCCATGTCGGTCAAGTTATCGAATTGGGTGATGTGACAGTGAAGGCAGTAGCGAGTTCAGTTGAACAAACTCAATCAACATCAACTTCTACTGCAACAGCAACAACTAGCACCTATTCTTCAAACTTGAGTGCTGAAGATGCAGCAGCAAAAGAATGGATTGCAATGAAGGAATCAAGCGGTAGCTATGATGCCCGTAACGGTATCTACATTGGTCGTTACCAGTTGACAAATACTTACTTGAATGGTGATTACTCACCAGAAAACCAAGAGCGTGTAGCAGATGCTTATGTTGCTAGTCGCTATGGTTCATGGTCTGCAGCCAAGGCTTTCTGGTTTGCAAATGGTTGGTACTAAGATAAATTAGAAGAAGTCTAGCACGATGCTAGACTTTTTCTGTCTCACGAATGTATTTCGCAACTGCTTTTTCGTTCAGTTCAACGGTACTAAATAGTAGCCTCTAGCCCAAAACTTTTGATTTCCACGCTGTATGGACATAGGTGATGGAAAATATCAATTAAATCCCGTCTAATTTTTTAGTAAATGGATTTTCTGCGGTACTTAGGAGTGACATACATTTGGTATGTGATAAACTGTAACTGGTTTTAGCCATGCTAAACTAGTCCACTGGACTAGTTTACTCCTCCTTTATTTAACTTGACAAATTAGATTATAACAGGAAAAGAAAGGGAAGCTCAAAGCCTTGCCAGCCACAAGCATAGGTGATGGTCTTCTTGTTTTTCTCTATGAGAAAACTAGCTCGAAGTCATAATAAGAAAAGGACCGTTAAGGTCCTTTTTGGTTTACACTATTGTCAATCTTCTCCAAAAATTTCTTGAGCAAGGCGACGACCCGTCGGTGTAGCTGCAAGGCCACCTTCAGCAGTTTCACGGAAGGCAGTTGGGAGGGCTGAACCAACTTGGTACATGGCATTGACAACTTCGTCAACGGGGATTTTGGATTCGATACCTGCTAGTGCCATATCGGCAGCAACCAAGGCGTAGCTTGCTCCCATTGCATTACGTTTGACACAAGGGACTTCTACCAGACCAGCGACGGGATCGCAAATCAGACCCAGCATATTTTTGATGACAAAGCAGATGGCTTGGCTGGCTTGGTAGGGAGTTCCACCTGCTGCAAGAGTTAATGCTGCGGCAGACATAGCAGAGGCAGATCCGACTTCTGCCTGACACCCTCCTTCTGCACCTGAGATGGAGGCGTTGTTGGCGATAACTAGTCCAAAGGCTCCAGCTGTAAATAGGAAGTCAAGTTGCTGTTCTTCTGTCAAATTGAGCTTTTCAATAGCAACTCCTAGCACAGCTGGTAGACAGCCTGCAGATCCTGCTGTCGGAGTGGCACAGACTAAGCCCATTTTGGCATTCAACTCATTAACGGCCATGGCATTTCTTGTGGCGGATAGGACAGCGGAATCTGACAAGGTTTTACCAGATTTCATATAGGCATCTAACTTGGCAGCATCACCCCCTGTTAAACCAGATACGGATTTGCTTTCAGTAAGTCCATCTACGATGGAGTCTTTCATAACTGTCAAGTTTCTTGACATAATTGTCAATATTTCTTCGCGGCTGCGACCGGTCAATTCAATTTCAGTAGCAATCATGAGTTCAGCTACATTACCAGAAAAGTTGTCTGCTTGCTGAACTAATTCTTCGATAGTATAAAACATGTCTTTCTCTTTCTAGTTGAAGAAGGTTACATTGTGCAGGTGTGGAATTTTTTCAATTTCTGCAATAGAATTTTCACATTGGCGAGCATCCACTTCGATAATCATAATGGCTTTTTCGCCAGCTTTTTCACGTGTCACGTTCATTTGGGCGATATTGATGTCATACTTAGAAAGGACATCGGTCACTTTCGCAATCATACCAGGGACATCTTGGTGAACAATAATAATAGTTGGCGTATTCATATTGAGATTGACAGAAAAACCGTTGAGCTCTGTTACTTGAATGTTTCCCCCACCTATGGAAACGCCTGTGGCTGAGATGGATTTTTTATCGTTTTTTATGATGATTCTGGTGGTATTGGGATGTGGGGTATTGCTGTCCTTGTTGACACGCCAGTAAACCTTAATGCCTCGTTCTCTTGCAATATCAAGAGAGTCAGGAATGCGGGGATCATCCGTATCCATGCCCAGAATACCTGCTACCAAGGCTACATCCGTACCGTGACCACGATAGGTCTTGGCAAAGGAATTGTAGAGTTGAAATTCCACCTCTGTTGGCTCATCGCCGAAGATGGAAGACACAATTTTTCCAATGCGGACCGCACCAGCTGTGTGACTAGAAGATGGACCAATCATAACAGGTCCAATAATATCAAAGACCGATTGAAATTTTAAGTTTGTCATAGTAATCCTCACGTTTTTCTTGGTACTATTATATCAAATTTTCCAGTTAGAGAATATGCCTAGATGAATGTGTTTTCTTATGTTAAAATTCTATCGCTTACTCTTTTTGTATGGTATAATACAAGTTGTTCAAAATCGTCAATCGTTTTTGGATAATCAAATTTTGGAATACGACCTTCAAATCGTTATTTCTACGAAAAGATGGGAGAAGATTATGTCAATTGACAATTCTAAAACCCGTGTTGTTGTCGGTATGAGTGGCGGTGTGGATTCATCGGTTACGGCTCTCTTGCTCAAGGAGCAGGGCTACGATGTGATCGGCATCTTCATGAAAAACTGGGACGACACGGACGAAAATGGCTTCTGTACAGCAACAGAAGACTACAAGGACGTGGCTGCAGTGGCAGACCAAATCGGCATTCCTTACTACTCTGTCAACTTTGAAAAAGAGTATTGGGACCGCGTATTTGAGTACTTTTTAGCAGAGTATCGGGCTGGCCGCACCCCCAATCCAGATGTCATGTGTAACAAGGAAATCAAGTTCAAGGCCTTCTTGGATTACGCTATGAATTTGGGGGCGGACTATGTGGCGACGGGGCACTATGCTCAGGTGTCACGCGACGAGGACGGCACCGTTCATATGCTACGTGGGGCAGACAATGGCAAGGATCAGACCTACTTCCTTAGCCAACTCTCACAGGAACAGCTGCAGAAAACCATGTTTCCGCTCGGCCATTTACAAAAGCCTCAGGTAAGGGAAATAGCAGAGCGAGCAGGCTTGGCGACCGCTAAAAAGAAAGACTCGACAGGCATCTGCTTTATCGGTGAAAAGAACTTCAAAGAATTTTTAGGACAATATTTGCCAGCCCAGCCCGGCCGGATGATGACGGTGGACGGTCGTGACATGGGAGAACATACAGGTCTTATGTACTATACCATTGGCCAGCGGGGCGGGCTTGGTATCGGAGGACAAATCGGTGGGGACAATGAGCCTTGGTTTGTTGTCGGGAAAGACCTGTCAAAAAATATCCTCTATGTCGGTCAAGGCTTCTATCATGAGTCCTTGATGTCAACTTCTTTACAGGCTAGTCAAGTACATTTTACACGTAATATGCCTGAAGAATTCACGCTAGAATGCACAACTAAGTTCCGCTATCGTCAACCAGATAGTAAAGTAACTGTCAAGGTAAAAGGTGACAAGGCAGAGGTTGTTTTTGCAGAGCCACAACGAGCCATCACACCAGGTCAAGCCGTTGTTTTCTACGACGGTCAAGAGTGTCTGGGCGGTGGCATGATCGACATGGCCTACAAAGATGGGGTTGCTTGTCAGTATATTTAATCAAAAATAAAAGCTTAGCACCCTCATGCTAAGCTTTTTATCTTATCCCCAGAAAGCATCTTCGGCTTTTTGGTCGGCTGAGAAGAGCCAAACTTCCTTGATTTTGCCATCTTCCATACGGAAAAGATCGATGCCATTCATGTTTAGTTCTTCACCATCTGTTCGAGTACCGAGGAATGTTACGTTAGCGGCAACAAGAGTATCATTATCGGATACCCAGTTTGTCACTACTTTGAAAGTTCCATTTGTTTTTTCGGCGAAAGTTGCTAGATGTGCTCCGAGTACTTCCTTACCAATTTTAGCACCAGATGTTGAATGATTTCCGGGTTGATGCCAGATAATGTCATTAGCCATTGTTTCAAAAAGAGCTGCAAAATCACCAGCGATGAGAGCATTGTTATAGGCATTAAAAATTTCCAAGTTTGTTGACATTTGATGTCCTCCAATTTTTTTGGTATAGTACAATTATAGCTGAAGCATTCCATTATGCAAGTAGGTACTTTTGCATTCGTTAGTATCAAAAGTGATACTATTGTGATAAATAAAGGAAAATTTTTTTGAAAAAAGTTAGTGAATATGGTATTTGCCCTTTTGCAACAACACAAAAAGTCTTGACTGGTAAGTGGGGATTGGTGATTATCTACCAACTCAGTACAGGAACGAAACGCTTCAATGAATTACAGCGACTGATTCCAGGTATTACTCAAACCATGTTAACAAGGCACCTTAGACAATTGGAGGAGGATCGCATTATTAGTCGCACGGTCTATGCAGAAGTCCCCCCTCGTGTAGAGTATAGCTTGACTGAGATGAGCGAAAAATTTCGTTCGGTGCTGGATGCTGTTGAGGCTTGGGGTTTAGAATATATTGAAACGTTAGCGTAACACTAGATTTGAAATTCTACAAATCTTTTGATAGAATAAGAGTAACAATTATCATGATGGTCAAAGCTCATGGGAATTGTAGGCTTTTTTGTCCTGCAATTTTCGAGAGTTTTGGCTATTTTTTGCTATTGAGGAGAGAAGATGGACTTTCGGACAGTGGTAGGCAACCAGTCCTTTGGTGTTCGTGCGACGGGATTGTTAGTAAAAGATGAAAAACTATTTCTTATAAGGGCACCTGAGGGGAAATACTACACCTTAGGTGGAGCTATTCAGCTTGGTGAAACGACGGAAGAGGCTGTCCTGCGGGAAATGCAAGAAGAAATCGGAATTGAGGTGGAACTTGGACCACTAGCATTTATCGTTGAAAATCAGTTCACCTTACAGGAGAAATCCTATCATCAGATTGAATTTCTCTATATAGTTACCCCGCTGTCTAATCCAGCTCCCAATCTGGAAGAAGGGAATTCTGTTCGCCAGTGTGAATGGGTTACTTTTGCGAACTTAGAGAAACTGGATCTCAATCCAGCCTTTCTTAAGACCGAGCTAGCCAAATGGGACGGACAACTAAAGCATTTTATGAACAAAGACAACTAAAGTAGCGGAGGAAACCATGCCTGTTAAATTGATTGCCCATGTCTTGCTGACTGTTGCAGACAGCCACTTGATTATTCAACGTTCGCAGATTAAGCGTGGCAAACCCAATGTTTTTCCCCGATATTGGGACATTCTAGGCGGTCGTGTCGAGGAGAATGAGTTACCCCGTGATGCTGCAGTGAGAGAGTGTTTTGAAGAAACAGGTATTTCGATAGAAAAGGAAAATCTGATCATTATCCATGAAGATAGTCAGTTTGATGAAGAAAAATAGACGGTGTTTACAAGGCTGGTCTATGAAGGAACACTTACAGAACAGGTAAAAACCATTCTTCTTGACCCAGAAGAACATACAGATTTTCTATGGTTAGCCCCTAGCGGTAAAAATAAGAAAAACTTAGTTCCATATCTGGACGAAATTTTAGAAAAGAGAAGGATAAATGGATTTCAGAACCAAAGTTGACAACCAGATTTTCGGTGTCCGTGCCACTGCATTGATTATAAAGGATGGGAAAATTTTCCTGACCAAAGATTATAAGGGCCGTTATTATACCATTGGCGGTGCGGTTGAGGTCAATGAGGTAGCAGCAGATACGGTTGTTCGAGAAGTCAAAGAAGAATTAGGGATTGACAGTCGTGTCAACCAACTGGCTTTTGTTGTCGAAAATAAGTTTACACAGGAAGGCATAGACTTTCACAATATCGAGTTTCATTTTATCGTGGAGCCTATTGGAGAAATACCTGAGGAGATGATTGAAGATAACTTGAAACAAGCTTGTGAATGGATTGAACTTGACAAGCTTGTCAACCTAGATGTCGTACCAGCCTTTCTGGCTCAAGAATTGCCAAATTTGAATGGGCAAGTCAAACACATCATGAACATAAAGGAGAAATAAAAATGACACACACATTTGCAGAAAACTACGATGTCATCGTGATCGGGGCGGGGCATGCGGGTGTAGAAGCAGGCTTGGCAGCCAGCCGAATGGGCTGTAAGACCCTGCTTGCGACGATTAACTTGGATATGGTGGCTTTTATGCCATGTAATCCCTCCATTGGTGGCTCTGCCAAGGGTATTGTGGTAAGGGAAATCGATGCCCTGGGTGGCGAAATGGGTCGCAACATTGACAAGACCTATATTCAGATGAAAATGCTTAATATGGGCAAGGGGCCAGCTGTACGTGCCTTGCGGGCTCAGGCGGACAAGGCAGAGTACGCAGCGGAGATGAAGCGGACGGTGGAGCGTCAGGAAAATCTGACCCTGCGTCAAACCATGATTGATGAGATTTTGGCGGAGGATGGTAAGGTTATCGGTGTTCGCACGGCCACCAATCAGAAATTCTCAGCCAAGGCGGTTGTAGTGACGACGGGAACGGCCCTGCGTGGCGAGATTATCATCGGAGATCTCAAGTATTCGTCAGGCCCTAACAATAGCCTAGCTTCTATCACGCTGGCGGATAATCTGAAAGAATTGGGACTTGAAATCGGTCGTTTCAAGACAGGGACACCACCTCGTGTCAATGCTCGCACCATTAATTACGACGAAACCGAGATTCAACCAGGCGATGAAAAGCCAAATCACTTTTCATTCTTGTCCAAGGACGAGGATTATTTGCAGGACCAGATCCCTTGCTGGCTGACCTACACCAACGCGACCAGCCATGAGATTATCAACAGCAATCTTCATCGGGCGCCTATGTTCTCAGGCATTGTCAAAGGGATTGGGCCCCGTTACTGTCCGTCTATTGAGGACAAGATTGTACGCTTTGCCGACAAGGAACGCCACCAGCTTTTCCTAGAGCCAGAAGGTCGCAATACAGATGAAATCTATGTCCAAGGGCTGTCAACCAGTCTGCCAGAAGATGTGCAGCAGGACTTGATCCACTCCATTAAAGGCTTGGAAAATGCTCAGATGATGCGGACGGGCTATGCCATTGAGTACGATATGGTTATGCCTCATCAATTGCGGGCGACGCTGGAAACTAAGAAGATTTCTGGGCTCTTTACAGCAGGTCAGACCAACGGAACATCAGGTTATGAAGAAGCAGCAGGTCAGGGAATTGTCGCTGGTATCAATGCAGCCCTTAAGGTACAGGGTAAGCCTGAGTTAATTTTGAAACGAAGCGACGGCTACATTGGTGTTATGATTGATGACCTAGTGACCAAGGGAACGGTGGAGCCTTACCGCCTCTTGACCAGTCGGGCAGAATACCGCTTGATTCTGCGTCATGACAATGCCGATATGCGTCTGACTGAAATCGGTCGTCAGGTTGGCTTGGTGGATGATGAACGCTGGCAGGTTTTCCAGATTCACAAAAATCAATTTGACAATGAAATGAAACGCTTGGAATCTATCAAACTCAAGCCAATCAAGGAAACCAACGAAAAAGTTGTTGCTATGGGCTTCAAGCCCTTGACAGACGCTTTGACCGCCAAGGAATTCATGCGCCGTCCAGATGTGACTTACGCAGATGCGGTGGCCTTTATCGGTCCCGCGGCAGAGGATTTGGATGCCAAGACCATTGAATTGATTGAAACAGAGGTCAAGTACGAGGGTTATATTGCCAAGGCCTTGGATCAGGTGGAGAAGATGAAACGCATGGAAGAAAAGCGTATTCCAGCCGACATCGACTGGGATGATATTGACTCCATAGCGACCGAGGCTCGTCAGAAATTCAAGCTGATTTCACCAGAAACCATTGGCCAGGCTAGTCGGATTTCCGGTGTCAATCCAGCAGACATCTCCATTCTTATGGTCTACTTGGAAGGACGCAGTCGTTCCATTGCTAAAAACAAATCAAAGGACAGTCACTAAGGCTGTTCTTTTCGCTGTATGTCAGCTATATGTCAACTACTTTAAAATCATGTGAAAAGTAGCTTTTTTACTGAATTTATGGTAGAATGGCAGGCAGAGGTTAGTGATGAAAAGATTTCGATTTTCGACAATTCACTTTGTCATGATAGGTGTCATTTTATTTGGGTTGGTGGCTCTTGTCCACCGACTTTTTCCAATTGGTGCCAGTACAGTTTTCGCGCTACTCATCAGCCTATTGGTGTTGATTGCGCTGTTTATTTATCAAAAACATTCTTATGAATTTAGTGAGCTAGAACAGATTGAATATCTCAATAATCAGGCCAATTCTGGTTTGATGATGCTCTTGGATAAAATGCCAGTGGGAGTTATCAAAGTTCGACCAGATAGTAATCAGGTAGAATGGTTTAATCCCTTTGCTGAGCTGATTTTTGCTCAAGAAAATGGTGAGTTTGATCAAAAAAAACTACGTGAAATTATTGACGTTGGTCTGGATGAGGAGCGAATTTATGCGAACTTTTCAGGCAAGAGATACGCTGTTAACGTTGATTTTGATCAAGGGTTATTTTACTTTTTTGATGCGTCAACAGAGTATTCAGCGACAAATAGTTTGATCGGAAGCCGTCCTGTTATAGGGATTATTTCAGTTGATAACTATGATGAGCTTGAGGATGCTGTAACAGATTCTCAAATCAGCCAAGTCAATTCCTTCTTGGCTCAATTTGTTTCGGAATTTTGCCACGATTACGGTATCTACTACCGACGCGGCACAATGGATCGATTCTATTTCTTTACAGATTATGCTGTGTTGGAAAAATTGATAGAGAATAAGTTTTCAGTTATTGATAAGTTCCGCGAGGAGGCTAAAAAGTTAGATTTAGGTTTGACTTTGAGTATGGGATTGGCGTATGGTAATGAAAATCATCACCAAATCGGACAGATTGCGCTCCAAAATCTCAATATGGCTGAGGTTCGTGGTGGAGACCAGGTTGTGGTCAAGGAAAATGATGAGAGTAAACAGCCACTTTTCTTTGGCGGTGGCTCGGCTTCTTCCGTTAAACGAACACGTACGCGGACTCGTGCTATGATGACTGCTGTATCAGATAAACTCAAATCGGTTGATGCTGTTTTTGTGGTGGGACATCGTAATTTAGATATGGACGCGCTTGGATCCGCGGTCGGTATGCAGTACTTTGCTCAAAATATTATGAACAATGCCTATACGGTGTATAATCCAGATGAAATGGCACCAGATATTGCACGTGCTATCAAGAAGTTGAGTGATGAAAATTGTTCTAATTTGCTAACGGTTGAGGAAGCCATGAAGATGGTCACTTTCCAGTCGTTGTTAATCATGGTAGATCATTCAAAGATTGGCTTGACTTTGGATAAGGATTTCTATGAACAATTTACCCAGGTTGTGGTGGTTGATCATCATCGTCGCGATACAGATTTCCCAAATAACGCAGTTTTGACTTATATAGAGAGTGGTGCTAGTTCTGCGAGTGAGTTAGTAACGGAATTAATTCAATTCCAGAATGACAAACACCATAAGCTTAATCGCATTCAATCTAGTTTATTGATGGCTGGGATTATGCTTGATACAAAAAATTTCACCTCTCGTGTGACCAGTCGTACTTTTGATGTGGCTAGTTACTTGCGGACTCGTGGTAGCGATAGCTTGGAAATTCAGCAGATTGCTGCGACAGATTTTGAGGAATATCGTCAAATCAATGAACTGATTTTAAGTGGGCAGAGAATTGAGTCCAATATTGTTATTGCGTGTGCAGATGATACTAAAGAATACGATAATATTATTCCGAGCAAGGCTGCCAATACAATATTGGACATGGCAGGAATTGAGGCGGTATTTGTTATAACAAGAAATACCAAAGGGTATGTATCTATTTCTGCAAGGAGTCATAGTAAAATCAATGTTCAACGCATTATGGAGGAAATGGGTGGAGGTGGCCACTTTAACCTAGCTGCCGCTCAGGTATATGACCAGACAATCGCAGAAGTATGTGAAAAATTGACGGATAAAATCCGAGAAGAAATAAATGGAAATTAGGAGAACAGATATGAAAGTAATCTTTTTAGCAGATGTTAAAGGTCAAGGTAAAAAGGGTGAGATTAAGGAAGTTCCAACAGGTTACGCCCAAAATTTCTTGATCAAGAAAAATTTGGCTAAGGAAGCAACAAACCAAGCGATCAGCGCCCTTCGTGGTCAGGAAAAATCTAAGGAAAAGGCTCATGCAGAGATGATTGCAGAAGCAGAGGCTATCAAGGCTAAGCTGGCTGAGGAAGCTACTTTAGTGAAATTTGTCGAAAAAGTTGGTCCAGATGGTCGTACCTTTGGTTCTATTACCAGCAAGAAAATTGCTGAAGAATTGGACAAGCAATTTGGCATCAAGATTGATAAACGCCATATTCAGCTGGATCACCCAATTCGTGCGATTGGTCTCATTGATGTACCAGTTAAAATCTATCAAGATGTAACAGGCATCATTAATTTGAGTATTAAGGAAGCTTAATTATTTATCTAACCAGTGAGGAGGTGAGATCTTGGCAGAGTTGGATGAATTGCGGGTGCAACCGCAGGATATTCTAGCTGAACAATCGGTATTAGGAGCTATTTTCCTTGATGAAGGCAAGCTGGTCTTCGTTCGTGAATACATCGAAGCTGAAGATTTTTTCAAACATGCTCATAAGCTAATTTTTAAAGCTATGATTGCTCTTTCTGATAGAAATGAGGCAATTGATGCGACTACCATGCGTAACTATTTAGTGAACCATGGTGATTTGGAAAATATTGGTGGCTTGGCCTATTTGGCTGAAATCATTAGTTCCGTGCCGACGGCAGCCAATGCGGAATTCTATGCCAAGATTGTTGCTGAAAAGTCTAATCTCCGTAAACTGATTGCCCGTTTGACGGATGCAGTTAATCAGGCTTATGAGGGTGCGGATGGTTCAGATGACATTATTGCCAATGCTGAAAAAGCTTTGATTGATGTCAGTGAGGGAGCCAGTCGAAGTGGTTTCAAGCGGATTGATGATGTCTTGAATATCAACTTTGACAACCTTGAAACTCGTGCTAAGCAGACGTCGGATATTACAGGGATTGCAACTGGTTATCCTGCTCTTGATGCCATGACAACGGGTCTGCATGAGGAAGAGTTGATTATTCTTGCGGCTCGTCCTGCGGTTGGTAAGACGGCATTTGCGCTCAATATTGCACAAAATATCGGTACAAAACTGGGTTTGACAGTTGCTATCTTTTCTTTGGAGATGGGTGCAGAAAGCTTGGTTGACCGTATGCTCGCTTCTGAGGGAGTTATCAATTCGAGGGCTATTCGTACGGGGCATTTGACGCAGGAAGAATGGAATAAGTACATGGTGGCTCAAGCTAACCTGGCTCGGGCTAGTATCTATATTGATGATACACCAGGTATCAAGATTACAGAGATTCGTTCGCGTTCACGTAAGTTGGCTCAGGAAACGGGCAATCTGGGCTTGATCTTGATTGACTATCTTCAATTGATTACGGGAACAGGTCGGGAAAATCGGCAACAAGAGGTTTCTGAGATTTCCCGTCAGTTGAAGATTTTGGCCAAGGAATTGAAAGTTCCCGTTATCGCCCTTAGTCAGTTGTCACGTGGAGTTGAGCAACGTCAGGATAAGAGACCTGTTCTGTCTGATATTCGTGAATCTGGGTCTATCGAGCAGGATGCCGATATTGTTGCCTTCTTGTATCGTGATGATTATTATGAGCGCGGTGAGCAGGAAGACGGTGGTATTCCCAATAATACGGTTGAAGTCATCATTGAGAAAAACCGTTCCGGTGCGCGTGGTACCGTGGAACTGATGTTCCAAAAAGAATACAATAAATTTGCAAGTATTTCCAAGAGGGAGGATGGATAGAGAATGAGTGATGCATTTACAGATGTTGCTAAAATGAAGCAAATCAAACAAGATATTAAGGACCATGAGGGACAAATCGTTGAATTGACCCTTGAAAATGGTCGTAAGCGTGAGAAGAATAAGCAGGGGCGTATTGTGGAGGTTTATCAGTCTCTCTTTATCGTTGAATTTGAAGATCCAAACAATACCTTTGTGGAATCTTATACTTACTCAGACATTTTGACAGAAAAGATTTTGATTCATTATTTGGATTAATCGCTATATAAGGCTTTACAGAGCCTTTTTTTTGTGCTATACTAATCTTTGTGCGAAATAACAGCAGGGCAAAATGAAGCTCGTCAACAGAAGGTCAGCAAGAAGAGTAATCGTTGCTGTTTCGATGAAGGCCTCCTGCACGAATCAGGTTTGCTTAAAACGTTATTTCCTATAAACAAGTCTTTTTGTTTCCTTTTAGTACTAGGCAAGGAGGGGCAGGCTATACTGAGGTATGCCAAGCCGACTTAACGACGTAATAAAAGAGAAACGAAATGACGGAAATTTTTATTTTAGGAGGACATAACATATGTCACGTTATACAGGACCATCTTGGAAACAAGCTCGTCGTCTTGGCTTGTCATTGACAGGTACAGGTAAAGAATTGGCACGTCGTAACTACGTACCAGGTCAACACGGACCAAACAACCGTTCTAAATTGTCAGAATACGGTTTGCAATTGGCTGAGAAACAAAAATTGCGTTTCTCTTACGGTTTGGGTGAAAAACAATTCCGTAACTTGTTCGTACAAGCTACTAAAATCAAACAAGGTACTCTTGGTTTCAACTTCATGCTTCTTTTGGAGCGTCGTTTGGACAACGTAGTTTACCGTCTTGGTTTGGCAACTACTCGTCGTCAAGCACGTCAATTCGTAAACCACGGTCATATCCTTGTTGACGGCAAACGCGTTGATATTCCTTCATACCGCGTTGAAGTTGGTCAAGTTATCTCAGTTCGTGAGAAGTCAATCAAAGTTCCAGCTATCCTTGAAGCTGTTGAAGCAACTCTTGGTCGTCCAGCTTTCGTATCATTCGATGCTGAAAAGCTTGAAGGTTCATTGACTCGCTTGCCAGAACGCGACGAAATCAACCCAGAAATCAACGAAGCTCTTGTCGTAGAATTCTACAACAAAATGCTCTAAGATTTGTATCGATATTTTAAAAGCCCTATTTACAAGGGCTTTTTGTCTGTATTTGAGGAGGGATTATGTGGCGTAAGTATTCTTTGCTAGTGGTATTGACTATTTTGGTCGTAGGTGGGGCATTCTTTCTATCTCAATCAGCGGCTGCACCAGATGAATCAGACTACGTGAAGGCTGTAAAGAGTTATCAGGCTATTTCGATAGATGAAGTGGAGCAAAAAATCCAAAACGAGGAAGAATTTATATTATACATAGGTCGTGAGACATGCCCTTATTGTCGTGACTTTGTTCCTAAATTAACAGAGGCGGTAGAGCAATCACATGCGACTATCTACTATTTAGATAGCGAGTCGGATCCGACAGGAAAAATACAACAATTTCGACAGAGTCAAGGTCTTGCTACGGTTCCTAGCTTAACCTATTATAAATCTGGTAAATTATCTGGAATACTTCGTAAAGGGAGCCAAGTAACAATATCCGAAATAGCGAGCTTTTTATCTCTTCAAGGGCAGTAAATAGCTATATAAAATGTGTGATGTTTGAATCATACATTTTTTGTTCATGTTTGTGAAAATATTTCAAAACAAATTGAAAAACATTTCACAATCTTGTATAATACTAATATCAGATAAAAATTGGAGGTTTATCATGAAAAAGAAAGCTTGGTTAGGCTTACTAATGAGTCTACTTGCTGTTGTGTTTTTGGTAGCGTGTGGAGGAAAATCTGACAAAACTGCAACTTCTTCATCGTCTACTACATCTTCTTCAGAAGAGGCTGTTTCAGGTGCATCTGTGAAAGAATATACAGATCCATCTGAGTTGAAAGATAGCTATGATGTTATCGTAGTTGGTTCAGGTGGTGCAGGGATGTCGGCAGCTATATCAGCTAAAGATGCTGGCGCTAGTGTTGCTCTCTTGGAAAAAATGCCTGTTATCGGTGGTAATACGGCTAAATCATCAGCTGGTATGAATGCTTCACAGACTAAATTCCAAGAAGCGGAAGGTATTGCTGATACAAACGATAAGTTCTATGAAGAAACACTTAAAGGCGGTAAGGGAACAAATAGTCCTGAATTACTTCGTTATCTTGTAGATAACTCTGCTAGTGCAATTGACTGGTTGGATGGAATGGGAATTACTCTTAGCAACCTTACTACAACTGGTGGTATGAGTGAGAAACGTACCCACCGTCCAGCAGATGGTTCAGCTGTTGGTGGCTACTTAGTAAATGGTCTTTACCACAATCTTGTTGAACGTAAAGTACCAATTTTTGTCAATGCAGATGTTAAAAAACTCCAAGACAAGGATGGGGCTGTGACAGGTGTTGAAGTGAAGATTGCTGGTGAAACTAAGAAAATCTCAGCTAAAGCAGTTGTATTGGCGACTGGTGGTTTCGGTGCTGATTTGGAAATGGTTGCTAAATTAAACCCAGCATTGAAAGGTTATGTTACAACTAACCAAGAAGGTTCAACAGGTGACGGTATTGCACTTGCTGAATCAGAAGGTGCAGCAACTGTTGATATGGAACAAATCCAAATTCACCCAAGTGTTGAGCAAGAAACTTCTTACTTGATTACAGAAGCAGTTCGTGGCGAAGGTGCTATCCTTGTCAACTCAAAAGGTGAGCGTTTTGTTAACGAATTGGAAACTCGTGATAAAGTTTCTGCGGCTATCAATAGCTTGGAGCCAAACTATGCTTATGTTATCTTTGATGATGCCTTGAAAGATCGTGTGAAAGCTATTGCTCAATACGAAGAAAAAGGTCTTGTAAAAACGGGTGCTACACTTGCAGATTTGGCTAAAGAAATTGACCTACCTGCGGATACACTTCAAACAACGCTTGATACTTGGAACAAGGCTGTAGCAGATAAGAATGATGCGGCATTTGGTCGTACATCAGGTATGGACCATGCTTTGAATACTGGTTCTTACCACGCGATTAAAGTTGCACCTGGTGTTCACCATACAATGGGTGGTGTGAAAATCAATACCAATACTGAAGTATTGAAAACAGATGGTTCAGCAATTTCTGGTCTTTATGCTGCTGGTGAAGTAACTGGTGGTGTTCATGGTCAAAACCGTATTGGTGGTAATGCTGTAGCAGACATCATCGTATTTGGTCGTCAGGCTGGTGAACAAGCAGCTGGATTTGCTAAGAAATAAATTTTAATATGAGGGGTTGGCTACAGTCTAACTCCTCTTTTCGTATTGTCGTCATTCACTAAGATGATATACTTTTAAGGTATGAAGAAGAAAATAGTATTATTGTTAGGAGCTATTGCAGTCATTGTTTTGATTTGGTCTGCTATTGCTGGCCAGCGTCAGCAATCCTATGTCGAGGCTGAATTAAGAGATCAAGATAAAATTTGGATTATCACAGATTTGCATTATTTGTCACAGGATTTATTTGATGATGGAGAGGCTTTTTCTTATATCGAAAAAACAGCTGCTGGCAAGGATTTACGTTATGGAAAAGAGTGGATGGAGGTCTTGGTTGAGCAGGTTGAGCGTGAGCAACCGTCCTTGTTACTAGTCAGTGGGGATTTGACTCTCAATGGTGAAAAGCAGAGCATGGTTGAGTTGGCGCAGTATTTTACCCAGATTGAAGAAAAAGGAACGGAGGTTTTGGTCATTCCTGGCAACCATGATATTGCCAGTGGCTGGGCTAGGGCCTTTAAGGGAGATCAGCAGATAGTGACGGATCAGGTCACCGCCCAGCAATTTTCAGATACATTTGACAATCATGGCTATCAACAAGCCAGCAGTCGTGATCAAGCCTCATTGAGCTATCTGGCCAAGCCATTTTCAAATGCATGGTTTCTGATGATAGACAGTAACATCTACTCTGACGGCTACGGCAAAGGAGCTCCTCCAACCAATGGACGTATCAAAAAAGAGACCTTGGATTGGATAGAAGTACAGCTTCAGGCAGCCAAGGAAGCTGGAGTGAGCTTGATACCTGTTGTCCATCACAATGTCTTGCAACAGCATGCCATGCTCTCAAAAGGCTATACTTTGGATAATGCTGCCGATTTGAAGGCCTTGTTCAATCAATATGGCATTCAATTTGGTTTTTCAGGCCACACTCATTCTCAGAATATTGTTGAAGAAGACTTGGGGCAAGTCAGCTATTCTGAGGTGGTCAATGGAGCATTTTCTATTTACCCAGCTGTTATCGGCCAACTGAGCCTTGATGATACAAGCATTCGCTATCAAAAAACTCAACTTGATATGGCTTCGTGGGCAGAAAAGCACCAACCTAGTGATCCAAATTTGCAGAATCACCTAAGCTACTTACAAATCGTCTTTGACAATACCAGCGACATCATGGTCCACAATGTGTTGAACGATGAACGGTGGTATGATGGCGAGACAGCAGATGCTATTTCACAATTTATCATGCCAGCCAATCGTGCTTATTTTTCAGGAGAAAAATTGGACCAGACTTGGCTTGAAGAGATGGTATTTCCTAGCCAAGCCTATCAGACCTTGCAAGCGGCATCACCGAGAAGTTTCTTGGCTGATTATCTTGATGTGATTATAAAACGGAGTCAAAGTCGAGATGTGGAAAAACTAGTGATTAAAATAAAAAAAGATTTTGCCCAATAGTTTCCCACAGATTGTTGAAAAAATCCACGACTTATCCACAAGCTGTGAATAAGTTATACCGTAGTAACCATCCGAGCAGGTCTGTTTTTACAAACAAAAATACTCAGTAACTTTCCTGAAAATGTGATAAAATAGTAACAAATTGTGTCAAATGGAGAGAAAGATGACCTTACTAAGCATTGCCATTCCGAGTTATAATTCGGAGGCCTACCTTCATTACTGTGTTCATTCCCTTGTAATGGGTGGTGACAAGGTTGAAATTCTGATTATCAACGATGGTTCGACCGATCGGACTCAGGAAATCGCAGAGGGACTAGAGAATCAATTTTCAAACGTACGTGCCATCTATCAGGACAATAAGGGCCATGGCGGAGCTGTTAATACAGGGATACGTGAGGCCAAGGGTAAGTACTTTAAAGTCGTGGATTCAGATGACTGGGTTGATACCAGAGCTTATTTGAAGATCCTAGAGAGTTTACAGGATTTGGAAGACGAAAATACGCCAGTTGATGCCTTCATTTCCAATTTTGTTTATGAAAAAGAGGGGCAATCTCGTAAAAAATCCATGTCTTATCAATCCACTCTACCTGAGAACCGTATCTTCGGTTGGGAGGATGTGGGTGCCTTTTCCAAGGGTCAATACATGATGATGCATTCCTTGATTTACAGGACAGATTTATTGCGTGAGGTTGGTCTCGTTCTACCAGAGCATACTTTCTATGTGGATAATATTTTCGTGTTTACCCCTTTACAGGCTGTGAAAACCATGTACTATCTGCCAGTAGATTTTTATCGTTACTTTATTGGGCGAAATGACCAGTCTGTCAATGAATCCGTCATGATTAAGCGCATTGACCAGCAGTTAAAAGTTAATCGGATCTTAGTGGATAATTTAGACTTGGAGGCGATTGATAATCCTGATTTACGGAGTTATTTGCTCAATCATGTGGAGATTACGACCATTATCTCCTGTGCCCTTCTCAATCGTGCTGGAACAGCTGAGCATATGATGAAAAAGCAGGAATTATGGCACTATATTCGTGATAACAATCCAGCTCTCTTTAAAATCGTTCGTAAAGGGTTACTCGGGCAATTAACTAACTTATACGGTTATCCAGGTCGAAAAATTTCCAATGCCGTCTATAAAATTGCGAAAAGAATTTATGGTTTTAACTAGGAGGTTGAATGCCACTTCTCAAAGCTAGTGTCAATATCTCAGCACAGTGGTTGATTGGCTCTAACAATCTGGGAGATTGTTAGAGGTTGGAGATAAGATTTGCACAGCAAATCTCAGCAATTCGTGTTGCACACTTCAAATCTGACCTAATCAACTGTGTGGGGGCGAGACGACGAACTCTTTTTATTTTCGAGTTCTGTCCCGCTCCCTTTTCTGTTATAATGAATAGAAGAAAAACGCTTACAAGGAGAAGACATATGCAAGAATTAGGACAGACAGGTTTACAGGTTTCTCGAATTGCTTTAGGCTGTATGCGAATGGCTAGTTTGACAGAGCAGGAAACTGCTAAAGTGTTAGATACAGTCGTTGGGCAGGGAATCAACTTTTTCGATCATGCAGATATTTATGGTGGAGGTGAGTCAGAAATCCGTTTTGCTCAGGGAGCAAAATTGGCAGGATTGAAACGTGAGGACATGCTTCTCCAATCAAAATGTGGCATTCGTAAAGGCTATTTTGATTTCTCAAAAGAGTATATTTTGGAATCTGTAGATGGGATTTTGAAGCGCTTGGATACAGATTATTTGGATGTTCTCGCCTTACACCGTCCGGATGCTCTGATGGAAGCAGAGGAAGTGGCAGAAGCCTTTTATCTCTTGAAAAAAGCAGGGAAGGTTCATCATTTCGGCGTCAGCAACCAGAATATTTACCAAATGGAGTTATTGCAATCCTATATCAATCAACCGCTTGCAGTTAATCAATTGCAGCTATCTCCTGCTCACACGCCTTTGATTGATGCTGGATTACATGTCAATATGAAAGATGATGCTGCGACTATGCGTGATGGTGGGCTGATTGATTATTGCCAGCTTAAAAAAATCACTATCCAAGCCTGGTCTCCTTTCTTGATTGATTTGCAACGAGGTATTTTTGCCAATCATCCAGATTATGCTCTTTTAAATCAAACGATTGGGGAAATAGCAGAGCGATACAATGTTTCACATGAAACAATTGTCGTGGCTTGGATTTTGCGTCATCCAGCTAAGATTCAAACCATTGTTGGGTCCATGAATCCAGAACGTTTGACCAAGATTGCACAAGCTAGTGAGATTACCTTGACTCGGCCAGAATGGTACGAAATATATAAAAGTGCAGGCAACATCTTGCCCTAGGAGGAAGCTATGCAGTGGGAAATAAAAGTATTTGACCAATTAAGTTTACAGGAACTTTACGGTATCTTGACACTGAGAGTTGATGTCTTTGTTGTTGAACAGGCCTGTCCCTATCCTGAAGTTGATGGAAAGGATCCAAACTGTCTTCATCTTTTGGGAACTGATGAAGGAGAGTTAGTGGCTTACTTGAGAATATTGCCAGCTGGTCTAAGTTATGACGAAGTTTCCATCGGTCGTGTGGTCATCAAGTCAAGTCATCGAGGCAAAGGTTTAGGTCGACCAATGATGGAGCAAGCAATTCACTTTATTACAAACGAATGGAAAGAAAGACAGATTAAAATTGGTGCCCAAGCCCATTTAGAAAAGTTCTATAGTTCGTTAGGTTTTGAGCCAGTTTCAGAAGTCTATCTGGAGGACGATATTCCTCATTTAGATATGCTTTATACTAAACCAGTCGTTTAAGGCTGGTTTTTTAAGCCTGTACTCACAAGTCAAGTTATATAAGAGATAGTTTTTTGAAGGAATACGGACTATATTTTGGAAAAAATAAGGCTGAGTATCTGAATAAAAAGTCTAAGATAGGTGTGCTGGACGGTGAATACAGTTTCTTAGATTTTTCTCGGCAATTTCCCCCAAAAATTAGCCATTTTATGGTAGAATGAATAGGTATAAAATCAGTAAAAGAGGAAGAAAATGAAACGTTCTATGTACGCTGGACGTGTTCGTAAAGAACATGTCGGACAGGAAATTACTTTGAAAGGTTGGGTTGGCCGTCGTCGTGACTTGGGTGGTCTGATTTTTATTGACTTGCGTGACCGTGAAGGTATTATGCAATTGGTGATTAACCCTGAGTCAGTTGAAGCTGAAGTGATGGCAAAAGCGGAGAGTCTTCGTTCCGAGTTTGTTATCGAAGTAACAGGAACGGTTGTGGAGCGTGAGCAAGCTAACGACAATATCCCGACAGGAGCTGTTGAACTGCAAGTAACCAGCTTGACAGTGTTGAACACGGCTAAGACAACTCCGTTTGAAATCAAGGACGGCATTGAAGCCAGCGATGATACCCGTCTTCGTTACCGTTATTTGGATCTTCGTCGTCCAGAGATGCTCAACAACTTCAAATTACGTGCAGCTGTAACCCACAGCATTCGCAATTATCTGGATGACTTGGAATTTATTGATGTGGAGACGCCAATGTTGACTAAGTCAACACCAGAAGGTGCACGCGACTACTTGGTACCATCTCGTGTGTCAAAAGGTCATTTCTATGCCCTGCCACAAAGTCCACAGATTACTAAGCAGCTTTTGATGAATGCTGGTTTTGACCGTTACTACCAAATCGTTAAGTGTTTCCGTGATGAGGATTTGCGTGGAGATCGTCAACCTGAGTTTACACAGGTGGACTTAGAAACCTCATTCTTGAATGAAGTTGAAATCCAAGACATCGTAGAAGGCTTGATTGCTAAGGTCTTGAAAGATACCAAAGGAATCGATGTGACCTTGCCATTCCCTCGTATGGCCTATGACCATGCTATGAACTTCTATGGTTCAGATAAACCAGATACTCGTTTTGAGATGCTTTTGCAAGACTTGACAGAACTTGTCAAGGAAGTTGACTTCAAGGTCTTCTCAGAAGCACCAGTTGTCAAAGCAATTGTAGTCAAGGGGGCGGCAGATAGCTACTCACGTAAAGACATTGATAAATTAACAGAATACGCCAAACAATTTGGTGCCAAGGGACTTGCTTGGTTTAAAGTAGACAAGGGAGAATTAGCGGGTCCAGTTGCTAAGTTCTTGACAGACATTACAGACAACTTGACAACAAGTTTACAACTTGAGGATAAGGACCTGGTCCTCTTTGTGGCGGATGAATTGGAAGTAGCCAATAATACCTTGGGAGCTTTGCGGAACCGCTTGGCAAAAGAGCAAGGTTTGATTGACGAAAGCAAATTCAACTTCCTCTGGATTGTGGACTGGCCGATGTTTGAGTGGTCTGAAGAAGAAGGTCGCTACATGAGTGCCCATCACCCATTCACCTTGCCGACAGAAGAAACAGCTCATCATTTGGATGGTGATTTGGCAGAGGTACGTGCAGTTGCCTACGATATTGTTTTGAATGGTTATGAATTGGGTGGCGGTAGCCTTCGTATCAACCAAAAAGACATGCAAGAACGGATGTTCAAGGCTCTTGGTTTCTCAGCTGAAGATGCGCATGAGCAGTTTGGTTTCTTGCTTGAAGCTATGGACTATGGCTTCCCACCACACGGTGGATTGGCTATCGGTTTGGACCGCTTTGTCATGTTATTGGCTGGTGAGGATAACATTCGTGAAGTTATCGCCTTTCCGAAGAATAACAAGGCATCTGATCCGATGACACAGGCACCAAGTACGGTTGCCTCAGCACAATTAGAGGAATTGGCTTTAGATATTAAACTTGAAAATGAATAAATTTTTCAGAAAACAGCGTGTACTCTTCTTAAGAAAGGCCAGAAAAAATAAATTTTGGTCGGTTATTTCGGGGATCTCTCGGGAAAAATACGCAGAACGGATATCGGGGTCCATTATTTATGGACTCCTATCTAGTATTGCAGTCAATTTTTTCTTTAGACCAGGGAATGTCTATTCGTCTGGAGTTACTGGTCTTGCACAGATTGTTTCTGCTCTGGCAGCTTCTTACACTGGTTGGAATGTACCGATTGCGGTGGTCTACTACGGTCTGAACATCCCCCTGCTTATCTTAGCTTGGTATAAAATTGGCTACAAATTTACCATCTTTACCTTTATTACAGTATCCTTCAGTTCTTTCTTTATCCAATTTATGCCGCCAGTTACCCTGACGACGGATCCGTTAGTCAATGCTATTTTCGGTGGTCTCATGCTGGGAACTGGGATTGGCTTTGCGCTTCGGAACAATGTATCCAGTGGTGGTACTGATATTGTCTCTATTATTATTCGCAAGAAGACGGGACGTCAAGTTGGCTCCATTTCCTTGATTGTCAACATTATGATTATGTTGATTGCAGGGATGACCTTTGGCTGGCAATATGCCCTGTATTCAATGGTTGCGCTGTTTATCTCCAGTCGCATGACAGATGCGATTTTCGTGAAACAAAAACGGATGCAGGCCATGATTATTACCAATCATCCTGAACGAGTCATTAAGAAAATCCATAAGAAGCTCAATCGCGGTGTGACCATTATCAACGGTGCTGAGGGTGCTTATAACCATGAGCAAAAGACGATTCTCATTACCATCATCACTCGTGCAGAGTTCAATGATTTCAAGCATATTATGAAAAAGGCAGACCCCAAAGCCTTTGTATCGGTAGCTGACAACGTCAATATTATTGGTCGGTTTGTGGAAAGTGACTGATTGACAAACACTACATGTAGGAGTAAAATAGTATTTACAATCTACATGTAGTGTTTTTATATAAAGAGGAAATGTATGAAGAAGAAAATATATTTGGTTTACATCAGTTTGAGTGGCAATACAGAAAGTTTTGTGAAACGCCTAAAGTCCTTTTTCCAATTTCAAACTGACTGGGAGGTTGAACTGGTCCATGTTAAAGATTTGGTCAAGCAGGATATTCCTTTCTATCAGCTAGATGCACCCTTTGTCGCCTTTTTACCAACCTACTTAGAAGGTGGAAATGGAGTGGACAACGGAGATGTGGAAATTCTGACCAATCCTCTCGGAGATTTTATCGCTTTGGGGACCAATGCAGAGCTCTGTCTGGGTGTTGTTGGCTCAGGCAATCGGAATTTCAACAACCAATATTGTCTGACTGCTAAGCAATATGCTGAGCGATTTAATTTTCCTGTTATAGACACCTTTGAACTTAGAGGGATGCAGAATGACATTGAACGCATTGGGCGGAAGATAATGGAATTGATGTAAAGAGCCTCAACTCAGCTTTATGCTGGGTTGTTTTTTTGTCACACAAAAAAACTCACCAGCGTGACCAGTGAGTTTTAAGGAGATTATGAAAAATATTTAGGATTGACTATAGTATACCTCAGACTATATCGTGTTTCATCGGTCTAAAGTCCTATTTGTCTTCTAAAATGCAAATACTCTGTCCTGCAATCGTGATTTCTTGCTGATCACGCTCTTCGACTGGAGGATAGTTGTAGAGAACTGTCTTATTTTTTTCACGTTCATAGGTAAAGTCGCTATCCGCAAAGTTGATGATAAATTGAATGGTCTTTTCTTCACTTGTCACTTGATAGCGAAGAACATATTCAGTTAACCAGTAGAAATCACAAGTTTCTTGGATACTTTCGTAGTTATCCTGGCTGAGTATTGGATTATTTTTACGGAAGGTAATTAATTCCTGAATGAATTCGATATGTTCCTTATAGCGAATAGCTCGTGTCCAGTCCAGACGGTTGATACGGTCAGGGACATTGTAAGTATTATCTATTTCATCTTTTGTACGGAAAAATTCCTGTCCGCTGTGAATGAAGGCCATACCCTGAGAGATTAAGATGAGCTGGAGACCAAAACTTGCAGCACGTTTCTGCTGTTGAGGTGTCCAGTTTGGATTCTCAATATGGAAATAGTCAAATGCTGTAGCATTATCATGGCATTCGATGTAGTTGAGGGACTGTTGAGGCGTTAAGAAATGGCTTAATCGGCTACCAGTCAGGAGATGTTGTACCTTTTCGTGCAATTGCTTATCTACTAGACGGTTTGGATTGAGCAAGAGTTTCTTAAAGGTATCACGGTAATCGTCATTGAAGAAGCTGATTTCAGGTAACTGCTCTGCATTATACTGGTGAGCCAGCTTTTCAAATTCGAGGCCTGTTGCCATTTTCCATCCTTCACCATAGAGGTAGACATTTGGGTGAATGGCAGATAATTCAGTTTGAATCTGGTTGATTGTTTCGCTATCCAAGATACCCATCAAGTCAAAACGGAATCCATCAAAACCATAGAGTTCTAGCCATTGGCGAAGGGATTGTTTGATGTAGTTGCGGACCATACTGCGCTCGCTGGCAACGTCGTTACCGCAGAATGTCCCGTCTGTTCGCATGCCGTGTTCATCATAGCGATAGAAGTAGCCTGGAACGATGAGCTCAAATGCGTACTTTTCAGCATGATAGACGTGGTTGTAAACAACGTCCATAATAACGGAAATATCTGCATCATGGTAGGCCTGAATAGCTTCTTGTAGCTCTAGAATACGTGCGTAAGGATCATTTGGTTGGCTAGAATAGGAACCTTCTGGCAGATTGTATTGCATAGGGTCGTAGCCCCAGTTGTAAACAGCTTGGGGTTTATTTTCATCCACACTGCCAAAATCATAAACAGGCAATAATTGAATATGGGTAACGCCTAGTTCTCTGATGTAATCCATTCCTAGCTTCATTTCATCCATGGTAGGAGACTCTGTCAATCCGAGAAATTGACTGCGGTGCTTGAAACCAGCTTCTTTTTGCCATGAGAAATCACGGACGCTCATTTCATAGATAATGGCCTGAGAGATAGGTCGTTGGGTCTTAGCACGACGGATTTTATGAAGTTTCTCTGGATTGATAACGTAGCTGTCACCTGAGTTGGCTGTGGAAGACAGGGCGTAGGGATCGTGAACGGAAATCCATTCACCGTTTACTTTGTGGAGATAGTGATAGCTGTGGGCTTCTAGGTCTCCTTCAACAGTAATTTCCCAAACTCCTTTTGCTCCCTTAGTCATTGCACGTGGGTTTCCTTCTAGAACAAGAAAAACTTGCTTAGAAATAGGTGCCCATAACTTAAAGGTTGTTGCCTCTGGTCGATAGGTTGCTCCCAAGTCTTGCCCATTGTATGTATAACTTTGTTCAAAAAGTGTAGAGCGAACGATATGACCATAGCCGAGTTCAGCTTTATTACGGTCCTGGTCGTAGATGGTATAGTCCTTGTCCAATGTCAATGCATGGAGGCTGGTTAGATAATAGATAACGAGATTGTCTACTTCTAGACAGGAATGGATAAAAAGTTGAGACGTAGCATCATTTGATTCGAGTGAAAAGCTCATATGTTCGGAGTCGAATCGTTTTTCCATGACCAAGCGAATAGTTGCTACATCATCAAGGAATGCTTGGAATTGTCGTAATGCCATGAGCCAAAAGGCTCCTTTCTAAGTTAGAGTTCGGTAATGGTATGTGGAATGACACGTCGGTAGCAGACTTGCTTGTCTTCCTTATTGTCATTGATGATTTGGTGGAGAGTATTGAATGCGACACGTCCTAGTTTAATAGCGTGGACGTCAACGTAGGCTTCAATATCTAGTTTTGGTTTGACGGAGTCGAAAGAAATGATAGGAAGTTTGACTCCGACTTCGTTGAGATATTTGACAACACCTTCGGCAACGGAAGTGTCGGTTGTGACGATTGCATCCAGGTCTTGTTTGAGTAATTTCTTAGAAATTTTATAGGCACTGTCTTCGAGAAGGAAGCCAGACACAAACTTGACCTTGTTTTCATCCAGGGGAATATTGTGCGATTTAAGGGCGTTCTTGTAACCTGTATAACGGTCTTGAGATACGACCAGCTCTTTGTTACCAGCGACGAAGGCAATGTTTTTGTAACCTTTATTGATGAAGTAGTTGGTAGCTTCAAAGCCGGCCTGGATATTATCATTATCAACTAGTGATATGAAAGGAGAATCCGCCTTACCAAGAATGAGGAAGGGGAATTTGTGTTGGATAGCCAATTGTACCAATGGATCGTCGGGCTTGGAATAGAGGAAGATGAGTCCGTCCACTCGTTTGCCGTAGACCATCTGAGAAATTGCTTCTAGACGTTGTTCTTCATTCTTTCCTGTGGAGATTTGGATGGCATAATTATGATCTGCTGCAACTTGAGAAATTCCTCGTAAGGCAGTAGGGAAGAAGGGGTTTTGATAGAAAACATCCGAGTCATCTGGCAAAACCAGTCCGATAACCTGTGTATAGCTAGAAACTAGGCTTCGAGCGTTGAGGTTTGGATGGTAGTTGAGATCCGCCATGGCTTTCCTAACCAAGTCTTTCGTTTTTTGGCTAATGGCAGAGCTATTTTGAATGACACGAGTAACTGTAGATGGCGAGACACCAGCTAATTTGGCCACATCTTTGATGGTAGCACGCATATAGACCTCCTAGATTTCATCTCTGAATTTTGTTTTGAAAAATACCCATAACAAGCATAGTACAAATAGGATATTTTGTATGGTTAGAAGGGTAGTCACAGGTTGACCAAATAGTCCAATTAGACAGGCTATAAGAGTAGGTAGGCCCAGACAGTTGAGAGCAAAATTATAGCACTCTGCAAACGTTTCAAAATGGAAGAAACGAGACTTTTTAGTCAAAAAGAGGAAGAAGCTGGCTCCTAGTAGGATGAAGAGTAGGTTTGTTGTTAAAATAAAGGTCGAAATAAGAGTGATGGACAGTCCGACAGCTGCTCGGTTGGCTTGATACCATTTTTTAGAGATGGCTGCAGTTAATGTCTCCTTACTAGCAAAATCGTCAGTATTCAAACCTTCATAAGTCAATTCGCTTAGAATATCACTTCCTTTACGAATAGTCAGAGACTGATTGGCAAATTGATAAGTAAAGTCAGAACTAGAGCTAACATTATCACCAAATGTTACTTGCCCCCAGTTAGTATTTCCAGTATAGGTTAGGTGGTTGTTTTCGATGACTGCATGTTGACGGAGGTCATCTACGACCTGATCTGTCAGAGGTGAATAGATACCTTCTACGAAATTTTCTAAAGGATAGGTTTCGAGATTGACAGTCTGTAGGGAGCTCGGAATGAGCAAGAGCGCCACTAAAAAAAGCGTTGTAAACAACCGTTGCCAAAGGTTCATTAGTCTACGATTGGCAAACATATTTCTTGGAGAGAAGATACTAGAAAAATAGGAAAAAGGATATGGGAGCATTCGTTGGACCTTTCATAAATATCAATGTTTCCTCTGAAAAGGGAAAAGGTGGGACAGGGTTATCCCTTGTCGCCACCGCTTGTTAAACCAGATACAAAGTTCTTTTGTAGGAAGAAGAATAAGATACTGATAGGGAGGGCAATAAGAATAGCACCTGCCGCAAAGTAGGCAATCTTCATATTTTTCACATCACTGATGAAGGTTTGAAGTCCGACAGCTACAGTATAGAATTCTTTTTCACGAAGCAAGAATTTGGATAGGATGTAATCTCCAAAAGGTCCCATGAAGGCCCAGAGCGCTTGTACAGCAATCATTGGACGAACGAGTGGGAGGACGATTTGCCAGAAACGTCTGAAGTGACCGGCACCGTCTAGTTTTGCAGATTCATCAAGTGAGATTGGCACCGTATCGAAGTAGCCTTTCATGAGCCAAGCGTTCATTGGGATACCACCACCGACATAAAGGAAGATGAGGAACCAGCTTTGGTTGAGTGCATTGAGCATGAGGGCCATAACGAAGAAGGCAGTAAGAGCAGCCATGGTTGGTACCATTTGGATAATCAAGAAGAAGACCAAACTCTGCTTACGAGCGATGAAGTTATAGCGACTATAAGCGTAACCCGCTAGTACCACTATACTTGTTTGAATAACCATTGTCAAGAGAGCAATGATAAGCGTATTGAGGTACCAGGTTCCGTATAGAGTCTCGCTAAAGAGCTTGCTGAAATTGTCTAGTGTAAAGTTGATATTGCTATCCAATTTGAAGGCAACCACGTTACCAGACTTGAAGGCGGACATGATTGTAATCAAGAGAGGATAGATGATGATAACAGACAGAATAATCAGATAGAGATAGGTTAAGGTCTGATTGATTCTACGTCTAAATTTTACAGATAATTTCATCTTATACATCCTCCATTTCAAAAGCATTTAGTTTTTTGAAGGCAATCATGGAAATACTGATGACAATCATTGAGATAATCAATGTAACTGCTGCCGCCATTGAGTATTGAGGTGATGTACCTGTGGTTAATTTATAAATCCATGAAATCAAGATGTCAGTTGAACCTGCTCCACCACCGACGCTACCAGGACCACCATTGTTGAAGAGGTAGATGATAGAGAAGTTGTTGAAGTTGAAGGTGTATTGGCTGATTAGTGTTGGAGCTGCTACTGCTAAAATCATCGGAAGGGTGATGTTACGGAATTTTTGAATGGCACTTGCACCATCAATGTAAGCAGCTTCATACAAGTCGTTTGGAATGGATTGCAAAATACCCAAGGTCAAAACATAGATATAAGGGAAACCAAGCCAAGCCTGCATCATAATGAGGGCAACTTTAGTCCAGAATGGGTCGGTTTTCCAAGGGATAAGGAAATTATCGATGAATGGTAGGAATTTGCTCAGGAATGGCAATACCTGTGTGTTAATAGCGCCGACACTATCGTTGAACATGTTACTAAAAGTCAAGATAGTTACGAAGGCAGGAACAGCCCATGGGAGCAAGAAGATAACACCGAAGATGCGTTTTCCCTTGATGAATGGCTGATTTGCGATGATGGCTGTCAAGATACCGATAACAATTTGAGCTGTTGAAGCGCAGAGTGCCCAGATAATTGTCCAGCCAAGTACAGAGCCAAATGCTGTACGGAATGTGCTTAGTTTCCAGATGTTTGTAAAGTTGGTAATACCAATCCAATCCAACAAGGCACCTGGTGGCAGGTGTTTGAAGTCGTAGTTTGTAAAGGCGATAAACAATGTAACGACAACTGGGAAGATGATAGCAAAGGTCATCGCAATATATGATGGGATGATCAAGAGATATGGGAAACCATTCTCATAGATACCTTTTACCATTTCTTTTAATGTGGTAGCCACTGGCATCCCTGAATTCCATCGTTTCGCAGTATCACGTGCATCTTTTAGGTTGAGTGCATAGAAAGCGAGATAGACAACTGTGATAATTAAGTGGAAAGAACCACGAATCAGCATGAATAGCGAATTATCTTGTCCACGAACACTACCGAGGGTAATCAAGTTGCCTAATTCACCAGCTGCAATAGCAATAAAATAAACAAGGAAGGCAAGGGTAACACCAAAAAAGATGTATCCTTTGGCTTTTTGTTTATTGTAGATTTGTCCGAGACCAGGGATCAGGGACAAAAGGAGTGCCTTACCTGGATTTTGTTTCATAGTCATAGTCTCCTTATATAGCTTCTGAATAGATGGTGGATGTTATCGTCATTTAGTTTTTCTTTTATTACTTTGTTAACTCGCCTTGCCTAACTTCAGTTATGCTTGCGGCTCATTGCCTCGTACTAAAAGTAAACTAAAAGACTATATCTATTCAGTTTATCGTTAAGTAATAAAGTAGACTGGGAAGAGAACTCCCAGTCCAACTTTAAACTTGACTAGTTGCTGTGTTTTTGAGCAATTTCGTCTGCAATAGCTTTCACAGCGTCTGTTGCAGCAGTCTTAGCGTCTTTTGAACCACTTGCAGCTTCGAAGAGCATGTTACCAGCTGGTGTCCAAACTGAACCCATTTCTGAGATGTTTGGCATTGGTTGAGCTGAAGCAAACTGGTTGATAACTGCAGTTGTCAATTCGTCTTTTTTGCTTACAGCATATTCACGAGCTTCAGTGTTAGCTGGAACTTCGTTTGTAGCGTCGTAAAGTGCTTTTTGTTGGTCTGTAGCAGTCAAGAAGTCAACAAACTTTTGAGCCATTTCTTGGTTTTTAGCACCTGCTGGAACAACCCATGCTTTACCACCACCGAATGCTGAGTAGTTTTTGCCGTTTACAAGAGTTGGTATTGTTGCTACACCATAGTTTACACCAGCTTCTTTATATGAAGCTGCTTTCCAAGGACCTTCGATGATAGCAGCTGCTTTACCGTCTGTAAATTGAGTGTTAATCAAGTTGTTTGCAGCAGTACCGTCTTGAAGACCTTGAGGCCATTTTTCGTACCAAGTTTTAGCGTATTCAATTGCTTTGATGGCACCTTCATTAGCAAGTCCGATGTCTTTTGAATTTGTGCCATTTTCACCGAATACATAGCCGCCGTAACCAGAAAGAAGTCCGTATGTATAGTAGAAATTCGTCCAGTCAGCTAGGAATGCTGAAGTTTTACCCTCTTCACCAGCAAATGCGTATTTACTGTCTTTAGCAAGTGTTTCAAGTTCTGCAAATGTTTTAGGAGCTTCAGTCAATAAGTCTTTGTTGTAGTAAAGAACAAGTGTTTCGATAACCGCAGGTGAACCATAAACTTTACCACCGTTTGTTACAAGAGCAGTTGTTGTGTCATCTGCTTTGCTATCATCTGCAAGAGTCAATTCAGATAGTTGACCTTCAGAACCAAGGCTACCTACACGGTCGTATGGTGCCATCATAACGTCTGGGGCTGAACCTGATTGGTTATCCAATGATAAGTTATCCAAACCAGTTAAAGCATCACCAGTTTTAACGGTAACAGATACACCATTTTCTTTTTCGAAGCTAGCTTTGACATCGTTGATGTAAGATTCATAACCTTGGTCAACGTAGACAGTCAATTCTTTGCTACCTTCAGCAGACTTAGATGCCTCTGTTGATGAACCTGAGTTTGAGCATGCAGCTAAAACAGCAGTTGATGCAGCAAGAAGAGCAACGCTCTTAAGGAGATTGTGTTTCATTTTCTTCCCTCCGAAGATAAATAGTTTTGTGTGACGCTTGCTTTGCGCAAACGTTTTCCTAAGTTGACTTCATTATACACTAGATTGAATCCGTTTGCAAGCGTTTTTATAAAAATTTTTAAAAATTTTTTTGAGTTTAAAAAAATATAAGAATTTTTTTGCACATTTTGCACATATTAATGAAAAGAAATATGGAATGGCATGTGAACTAACAGAATTAAATGGAAATTTCTTGATTTGTTACCGTTTTCAGTATATAATAAAAAAGAGAAAACGTTTGCGTTGTGCAAGCGGATTAGATAGGAGAACTTATGAAAGTAAGACAGAGTGGTGTGCTGATGCACATTTCATCATTACCAGGGAAATATGGAATTGGTTCCATGGGACAATCGGCTTATGAATTCGTTGATTTTTTGGTAAGAACTAAGCAACGCTATTGGCAAATCTTACCTTTGGGAACAACCAGTTATGGAGACTCTCCTTACCAGTCATTTTCAGCTTTTGCAGGGAATACTCATTTTATTGATTTCGATATATTGATTGATAAAGGCTGGCTGGCAGCAGAGGATTTGCAAGGTGTTGAGTTTGGGCAGAAACCTACAGAGGTAGATTACGCAGCTGTTTTTTATGCTCGTCGTCCATTACTGGAGAAGGCGGTTGCCAACATGAAGGCACAAGGCTTGCCAGAAGATTACTGGATGTTCTTAGGGGAGAATGACTTTTGGATTCATACCTTTGCGGAGTATATGGCTATAAAAGAGCATTTTGATCTCAAACCTTGGACAGAGTGGGAAGATCAAGGTGCACGCTTACGTTGCCACGATACCTTGGAATATTATCGTCACTTGTTAGCAGATCGAATTGATTATCACCGCATTACACAATATTTATTCTTTTCACAATGGAAGGCTTTAAAGGCTTATGCCAATGCCAAAGGTGTTGAGTTTGTTGGGGATATGCCAATTTACATTGCTGCAGATTCTGCTGATATGTGGGCCAACCCTCATTTCTTTAAAACGGATGAAGAGGGCAAGCCGAGTGTGGTTGCAGGTTGTCCACCGGATGCATTTTCAGAAATTGGTCAGCTTTGGGGCAATCCAATTTATGATTGGGAAGCGATGAAACAAGACGGCTTCACTTGGTGGGTTGCACGTTTACGAGAATCTTTCAAGATTTACGATATGGTTCGTATCGACCACTTTATCGGCTTTGCCTCTTTCTGGGAAATTCCAGCAGGTGAAGAAACTGCTGTAAACGGTTACCGTGTCGAAGCACCAGGTTTTGAATTATTTGATACAATCAAGCGTGAACTCGGAGACTTAAATATCATAGCTGAGGATTTGGGCTCTGTGACAGATAAGGTCATCCAATTGCGTGATACGACAGGTTTTCCTGGTATGAAAGTCCTGCAATTTGCCTTTGACCCTGAGGGCGACAGCATTGAAATGCCACATAACCATCCTAATAATGTGGTGGCATATACGGGAACCCATGACAATGATACGATTCTTGGCTGGTACGAAAATGAAACAACGAAAGAATCGCGTGCATTCTTAGATAAGTACAGCAATCGTCGTGAGGGCGAAACGGTCAGTCATGCTCTTTTCCGCCTGCTCTTTGGTTCCCCAGCCTTTATGGCGGTGGCTACTATGCAGGATTTACTTGGTTTGGATGGTTCAGCTCGCATGAACTTGCCAAATACACTTGGTGGTAACTGGACTTGGAGAATGACGGCAGATCAATTGACACCAGAGATTGAAGCGGAATTGCTAGATCTTACAGAAACCTATCGTCGGGTTAATGTGCATTTGGTTGATGAAAAGTCAGAATAAAATGAACTCCTCTAAGCAGCTAACTTAGAGGAGTCTTTGTTATCTCTGTTGTCGGACATAGAGCCAGTAGCGAATCCAGTAGTAGATGGTGTAGAGTAGGCAGGCTACGATAGTCCAAATGAAAAATGTATTCAGTACTTTAGCAAGACTTGGCAATAACCAGTTAATCAGTAGAGTGACTACAAAAATAATCACTCCGATATAGGTGGGCAATTTCTTCATGAGCTTTCCTCCTTTGAACTTAGTATAACAAAATTATATTTGCAGTCAAATGAAATATATGATTGACAATATAAAAATATGAGTATAAAATATAGAAAAAAGGAGGCTATTATGAAAAGACCAATTCATTTGTATATCTTTGTTGTGCTGTCATCTATTGCGAGCGTAGTGCGTGTCTTTAATGTGTTTTTCGCGAAGTACGATGAGGCAGCTGTGCGTCAATTGTTGCAGAATTTTAATGTAGAGGGGCTTGATGAGGTATATTTTACCTATATGAGAGAGTCTGTCAATTTCCAAACGAATCTTGTCAATAAGGCATTTGCAGTTGTGTTATTACTTGCTGTGATTGCGACGATTGTACTGCTTTTCCTCAAGAAAAATGAGCAGGCTTCTTATGCCTACCTGGGTTATCTTTTTGTAACTCTCTTATTTTCGACCTATGCTTTTATTGGTGAGAAAGGGTTGAGTCAAATTTATACTGATTCAGTTATGCGTCAGTCAGTAGAGGCGCAGGCAATGATGAATTATATTATTCGAGTTGTCCTATTTGCTATCTATTTTGGGGTAACTATTTTCTTCCATCTGCGTAAACCGAAAGAAAAACCGAGCACAGCTATTAATTCGACAGATATTTAATGAAAAAGCACAGTCTAAAAAGATTGTGCTTTTAAATATTGTCTTTTTTGTGATCAGGAGATGGCGATGTAGCGTCGGGCACCTGAGTAACTGATATAGCTAATCCATGTGCGACCTTCGGCAGTAATAACTTTATCATAGCGAACGACTGAGCCAGCTCCGTAGAAGGTGATTTCAGGACTGGACAGACTTGGATTGTTGCGGACACTAGAGTAGGACTGGATGGTGTAGCTTCCTGATGCTGGTAGGCTGTTGTTTGTAGATTGAGTAATGGTAGGTTGGATAGCGATATAGCGCCGAGCTCCAGAATAGCTGATATAGCTAATCCATTGTTGTCCGTCGGCTTCAAGAACCTTGTCGTAGCGGACGCTTTCGCCAGCATAATAGTAATCGAGGATAGGGCTAGATAGACTAGCTTGAGATTTGATGGCCAGTTGGCTGGTAAAAGTATAGGTGCCGCTTGGGGCTAAGGCGGGTTGAGAGTTGCTTGTTCCCGCTCCGAGGTCTTTAAAATGAATGTAGCCGCTAACGGCATTTTTGGGGATAACTCGCCTTCCGTAGGTATAGCGAACGCCGTAGTTGTATTCCTCAATCTCTACGGTATCTCCATTTACTGCAGAAACCCATGCGACATGCATGGGAGTTTCCCACCAGGCAACGGCGCCGACAGTAGGTGTCATGTTAACTTGATAACCTTCTTGTTTGGCACGATGGCCCCAAACATTGGCATCACCATAGGCAGGTGGCAATGTAAAACCGTTCACTGTGCTAAGTCGAAAGGCTACAAAGGAGGTGCACTGGCGTGTGTAGAGTCTCCATGGATCGACTGCATCAATTGCTGTGTAGGGATAGTCATCTCCTCGCGCATTGGCTGAGGCTGAAGGTGGGGATTGTAAATTGATACCGACAATGAAAATGGCGGCTAGAAGCTGACAGGCGATTCCTTTTCTTCTCAAGAATGTTTTCATTATTTCTCCTTGTGTAATAGAAGTAGAGGCATCACTTGTGCCTCCCATCTATGTATTCGTAATTGAAATGAATCTTTTTGATTTTCATTTGGGATAAGGAGTTGTTGTGATAAGGAATCGGAAACGAGAGTAGGCAATGTGGTAGAAAAAAAGCCTCGGCTGATGGCCGAAGGCTTTGATTACATTTTTTCTGGTGCTTTTACGCCGAGAAGACGTAGAGCTTCTTTGAGGACAAGTCCTGTTGCGTAGGCAAGTGCTAGACGGCTGTCACGCTCTGGGCTTTCATCCAAGATACGAGTGTGTGCGTAGTACTTGTTGAAGGCTTGCGCCAGGTTGATAGCATATTTAGCAATGAGGGATGGGTCAAATTTGTCACCAGCACGTTCAACAACGTTTGAGAAGTTTTGGATGTGCTTGATGATGTCCCAGCTTTCTGCATCAGCCAGTTTGTAGTCATTTTCTGCGCTTGGTACAAAGTTTGCCTTGCGTAGGATAGACTGGATGCGGGCGTATGCGTATTGTACATAAGGACCTGTTTCACCCTCGAAGGAAACCATAGCTTCTAGGTCGAAGTCGTAGCCGTTGTCACGGTCGGTTTTGAGGTCGTAGAACTTAACAGCGCCTACACCAACTGCGTGTGCTACTTCTTCCTTGTTTTCAAGGTCAGGGTTTTTAGCTTCGATTTGAGTAAGGGCGCGTGAAATAGCTTCATCTAGAGTTGGCTCGAGTAGGATGATATTTCCTTTACGAGTGGATAGCTTTTTCTTGTCCTTGGTAACCAGACCGAAGGTGATATGGGTCATATCGTCGCTCCAGTCGAAGTCCATTTCTTTCAAGACAGCCTTGAGTTGTTTGAAGTGGTTGATTTGCTCCTGACCAACGACATAGATGCTTTTCACAAAGTCGTAAGTGCGTTTGCGGTACATAGCTGTTGCCATGTCACGTGTGATGTAAAGTGTTGCACCGTCTGTTTTCATGATGAGGGCTGGTGGAAGATTGTAGCTTTCAAGGTCAACGATTCTCGCACCTTTAGATTCTTGAAGAAGTCCTTTTTCTTCTAAGATTTGGATGCCTTCGTCCATCTTATCGTTGTAGAAAGCTTCGCCATTATAGCTGTCGAAAGTTACATCGAGTTTGTCGTAAATGCGGTTGAATTCGACCAAGCTTTCATCACGGAACCATTGCCATAGCTCGTGAGCTTCTGGATCGCCATCTTCCAATTTTTTGAACCATTGACGTGCTTCTTCGTCCAACTCAGGCTTTTCTTCTGCCTCAGCGTTGATACGCACATAGAGTTTGAGGAGTTCTGAGATTGGGTCTGCTTCGACCGCAGCCTTGTCACCCCAAAGTTTGTAGGCAACAATCAACATACCGAACTGTTTACCCCAGTCACCCAAGTGGTTGATGCGGATTGGCTTGTAGCCAAGCTTTTCGTGGATGTTAGCAAGGGCATCACCGATAACGGTTGAGCGCAAATGTCCAACTGAGAATGGTTTAGCAATGTTTGGGCTGGACATGTCGATGGTTACATTGCGTCCTTGACCAATGTTGAGTTTACCGTATTGGTCTTTTTCAGTAATAACATCTGTCAAGACTTGGTGGGAGATAGCAGCCTTGTCCAAGAAGAAGTTGACGTAAGGACCAGTTGCAACAACGTTCTCAAAGCCAGTTGTATCGAGTTTTTCAACGATGTCCGCTGCGATAGCCTGTGGAGCCTTGCGTTCCACTTTAGCAAGTGAGAAGGCTGGGAAGGCAATATCGCCCATTTCTGATGATTTTGGTTTTTCTAGCAGATTGTAGATAGCTTCCACTTCCAAACTCGGAAGGATGGCAGCCAATCTTTCTGCAATCACTTGTTTTTGATTCATATAGGATTTCCTCCAAAGTTATTGATTCTATTTTAACACATTTCTAGGCTAATAGCGGGGAAAAGTGTTATAATATTTCTATAAATATACATTTTGAGGTAAAATGATGAATAAAGCAGGACGACATGATTTAATAAAGGCCATGATTCGTCAAGAAAAAATAGGGCGACAAACGGATATTCAGCAAGGTTTAGAGGCTCGAGGGGTAGTGGTAACCCAGACAACCTTGTCTCGTGATTTACGTGAGTTGGGAGTGATAAAAATTCATGAAAATGGGCGTTCATTTTATTCCTTAGCTATCGAAGAAGAGCGCGTGAATTTTATCCAATTATTGGCACAATATGCGTATAAAGTAGATCGGGCTAGTTTTATTCTGGTCCTTCATTCAGAACTGGGAGAAGCGGCCTTGATGGCCAATATCATTGATGCAGAAAAGCCAGAGACTATTTTGGGAACGCTGGCGGGAGCTAATACACTTTTAGTTATTTGTCGAGATGATGTAGCGGCTCAGCAAGTTGAAGCGGAGATTAACTACTATTTGAATTAGAACAGGGAGAGATGATGGCAACAGAAAAAATTTCTCCGGGAATGCAGCAGTATCTGGATATAAAAGCACAGTATCCAGATGCTTTTTTGCTTTTCCGTATGGGAGACTTTTATGAGTTATTTTATGAAGATGCGGTAGAAGCGGCACAGATTTTGGAACTGTCCTTGACCAGTCGTAATAAGAATGCGGAGAATCCGATTCCTATGGCGGGGGTGCCGTATCACGCGGCCCAGCAGTATATCGACACACTTGTTGAATTGGGGCATAAGGTCGCTATTGCTGAGCAGATGGAAGATCCTAAGCAGGCAGTCGGCGTGGTCAAGCGGGAAGTAGTGCAGGTCATTACTCCTGGTACGGTAACAGATTCGTCCAAAATGGGAGCCGACAGCAACTATCTGGTCACCATTGACCGTCAGGGAGTGCAGTTCGCACTTTCTTATATGGATGTGTCAACAGGTCAGTTTTTTGTGACTAGTTTGGATGATTTTACCAGTCTTTGCGGTGAAATCCGCAATTTACGGGCACGTGAATTGGTCATCGGCTATACTCTCTCAGAGGAAGAGGAGCAGGTCTTCTCGAATCAGATGAACTTGTTGCTGTCTTTTGAAGATGAGGTGACGGAGGATGTTCAGCTGATTGATAACTCCTTGACAGACTTGGAAAAGGCTGCGGCGGGTAAACTCCTCAGCTACCTTCATCGGACTCAGATGCGAGATCTAAGCCACTTGCAAAAGGTGGTCCATTATGAAATCAAGGACTATCTGCAAATGGACTATGCAACCAAGTCCAGTCTGGACCTGCTTGAAAACGGTCGGACAGGCAAGAAGCACGGTAGTTTGTACTGGTTGCTAGACGAAACCAAGACAGCAATGGGCATGCGACTATTGCGGACATGGATTGATCGTCCCTTGATTGACCTTAAGCGGATTGAGAATCGTCAGGCTGTCGTCCAGGTTTTTCTGGATTACTTCTTTGAACGGAGTGACTTGGTCGAGGCTTTAAAAGGTGTCTATGACATCGAACGCTTGGCCAGTCGGGTGTCTTTTGGAAAAACCATGCCCAAGGATCTCTTGCAGCTCTCCCAGACTTTGGGAAATATCCCAGCAATCAAGAATATCTTGCTACAAATCAATGAGCCTGCTCTAGGCAATCTGGTAGCTGGATTGGACCCAATTCCAGAACTGCATGCTCTCATCAGCTCTGCTATTGACCCAGATGCCCAAGGGACCATCACAGATGGAAACATCATCCGTACGGGCTTTGATGAAACGCTGGATCAGTACCGTCTGGTCATGCGTGAGGGAGCGGGTTGGATTGCGGAGATTGAGGCCAAGGAGCGTGAAGCGTCTGGTATCAACAATCTTAAGATTGATTATAATAAAAAAGACGGTTACTATTTCCATGTGACCAATTCCAATCTGGGCAATGTGCCTAGTCATTTCTTCCGTAAGGCGACCTTGAAAAACTCGGAGCGCTATGGAACGGAAGAGTTGGCTAAGATCGAAGGGCAGATGTTGGAGGCGCGTGATAAGTCGGCTAACCTAGAGTACGAGATTTTTATGCGGATTCGTCAGGAGGTTGAAAAGTACATCAGCCGCTTGCAGAAGTTAGCTCGGACCATTGCAACCATTGATGTTTTGCAGGCCTTTGCAGTTGTGGCGGAGCAGCAACATTTGGTTTGTCCACGCTTTACAGATCAAAGAGAATTGACCATTGACCGTGGACGTCATGCAGTGGTGGAGAAGGTCATGGGCAAGCAGACCTACATTCCTAACTCCATTCATTTGGATACGGATACGCATATGCAACTGATTACAGGTCCAAACATGAGTGGTAAGTCTACCTATATGCGGCAGTTGGCGGTTATTGTCATTCTGGCGCAGATGGGTTCTTATGTGCCTGCTGATCAGGCTGTATTGCCGATTTTCGATGCTATTTTCACCCGTATTGGGGCGGCAGACGACTTAGTCAGCGGTCAATCGACCTTCATGGTCGAAATGATGGAGGCCAATAAGGCGGTCCGTCTGGCGACAGATCGGTCGCTCATCCTCTTTGATGAACTTGGACGGGGAACGGCCACCTATGACGGTATGGCTCTGGCCCAGTCTATCATCGAGTACATCCACGACAAGATTGGTGCCAAGACTCTCTTTGCCACCCACTATCACGAGTTGACAGACCTTAGCCAGACCTTGGAACACCTAGAGAATGTCCATGTATCGACCTTGGAGAAGGACGGCCAAGTCACCTTCCTCCACAAGATTGCCCAAGGCCCAGCTGACAAGTCCTACGGGATTCACGTGGCTAAGATTGCTGGAATGCCAGAGGAGCTATTGGAGCGGGCAGATAGGATTTTGCAGACGCTTGAAAACCAAGCTCCTACTGCACCAACTCACCCAGCTCCGTCAGTTGTGGAAGAGCCGTCTGGTCAAATCGACCTCTTCGCAGACACGCCTTCTCACCCAGTCCTCGATGAACTGGAAAAACTAGACATCTACAATATGACCCCAATGGAAGTCATGATGGCAGTTGCGGAGTTGAAGAAGAAATTATAAGACAATGAAAGTCAGGACAGCTGTTCTGGCTTTTTTTGCCGTTTAGTCAGTTTAGGTGTTGTTCTCGGAACCATTATTTCTCTCATAACCCCTGCTATTGTCGGTCAAGAAACTTATCTACCTCTTCTGGCTGATTTTTATCTTGGTCTACGCTTTGCTATTTTTCCTAAACTATCGGAAAATGGAGCGGCAGATTAAGGAAATCAACGGTAGTTTGTAGTATAATAGCACTATCATTTAATTGGAGTGTCTTATGAAAATTATTTTGACGATTGTCTATTGTTTAGGGGGAGTGTGGAATACTCTCTATATTGCCTATAATGTCGGTAAACTTCCTTTGTTAAATTTGCTTTGGCCTGCTGTGATTTTAGTGGCCTGTGCTATTAACCTGTACTTTTTATGGACTAGAAAACAAGAGTCAGAATAGGCTCTTGTTTTTAGTTATTTTAGAATATGAACTATATCCCAAATTTCAAGTTGAAGTTAGCCACCCAAAAGAAATTCACTTGGCGACTTGTAGTCCAAGCATTTTTTAGGGTAGTTGTTAATCCAATTTTCGATAAAAGCTACTTCTTTCGGAGTCGTTTTCTT
>NZ_JAIJZQ010000016.1:0-49136 GCF_019754195.1 Streptococcus sp. 2018037 | reverse complement strand
CAGACGCTGTTTATGCCTGTCGAAAATTTCTTAGAGAAGAACTTACTTCCTTCCAATTAGAAACCTACATTGCTAAGCATTTATCCATTATTCGACCCAATCGAACCTTCCAAAGAAAGATAAAAAGTCAGGCTCCCGTAAGCTTCACTTATAGAGTAACATAATAGTTGAAAAATAGGGTTAAAAAACCTCCTTTTTGTGCGCCCTAAATACAAAAACTATTCCCGTTTTGTCATGAACTGCTCAGACGGGAATAGTTTCTTTAGCTACTTAAATGCTTAACTTAATGACATTGGGGTTGTTCCCTGACTATTTATTGTTCTAAGAGTATGGCTCCTTACTTGGAAGTATAGATAGGTCAAATTCCAGACACTTAGCTGTCACTAACTGATCATGCTTGATGGTTTGGATGACTTGTTTGTCTAATGAAACTTGCTTGACAAACTGGAAATTTGCATCGCTCTTTGGAGTAGAAATGGTCAGCTTGTGTTGATCTGCAAGTAGCAAGTCTACTTCCTTAAAATGCGGTAGTCCGATTTGGTAGTCAGCTTTTCCAGGACAGACAGGATAGAAGCCTAGACAGGAGAAAATGTACCAGGCTGAAAGGCTACCATTATCCTCGTCACCTGGATAGGCTTGAAAACCTGTCTTGAAAGCTGTTTGTCTGATTTTGTGAATGAGTAGACTAGTGTATTCTGGTTTGGTAGACCATTGGAAAAGATAAGGGATATGGAAGCTCGGTTGATTTGAAATAGCAAGCTGACCGAGATTGGCTTGTGCCATTTCCGACATTTCGTGGATTTCGTAGCCGTACTGTTCAGGTGAGAAATAAGCTTCCTGATTGCACAGTTGGATGAGGTAGGTGGTAAAGGCTTCTTTTCCGCCCATCAATTCGATCAGTCCATCGATGTCATGAAAGACAGACAGGGTTGCTTGTAGGGCAGAACATTCGGCATAGTCTCTTCCCCAGCTTAGAGGGGAAAAGTCTGCTCGGAATTGTTTCTGTCTATCCTTGGCACGCATGAGACCTGTTTGGCTATCGAATAACTGTCGGTAGCCCAGGCTCATTTGAGCGTACTGCTTAGCCAGTTGGTCCTGCCCCAGTTTTTCTGCTACTTGGCTGATAGCCCAATCACTGTAGGCATAATCAAGAGAATGGCTCACAGATTCGTTGAAATCAAGAGGGAGATAGTTTAACTGGCGGTAAATCTGACTACCGTGTCGACCGTAACGTTGATTCGCATCGGTCTTTTGACTGGTTTCAATCATGGCTTGGAGAAACTCTTCCATCAAATGAGGAACAAGTCCCTTGCAGGCCGCATCAGCAATGACTCCATCTACAAGAGTTCCTGGCATGATACCGCGTTCGTCTGGTGATAGCCATTTGGGTAAAAATCCAGTATCTCGATAGTGTTGGAGAATGCCGTGGAGAAACTCTTCCAAATAGTCTGGGTAGATAAGTGCCAGCAGGGGATAGGAGGAACGGAAGGTGTCCCAGTAGCCATTGTTGGTGAAAAATTTGCCTAGTTTGGCCTGGTTGCTGATGGGGTCAAAATGAATGGCTTGTCCATCAGGACTAGGTTCATAGAAAGTCTGTGGGTAAAGTAGGCAACGATAGAGGCAGTGGTAGAAGAAATTGATGTCTTCTGTTTTTTTGTCACGAATCTGAACACGGCCCAGTAGTTGGTTCCAGTTGCTTTCCGCCTGTTTTTGGGCTTGGGGGAAGTCAGGAACATCTTTCAATAGAAAGGCGGCCTGCTCAGGGCTGATAAAAGAGGTAGCCAAACGCCCCTTGATAGAAGTGCTTGAGAAGTTGATGCGAAGGTGCAAATCTTCTCCCACCACTTCCGCTTTAGCTATCTTGCGATCCTTGACCAGATGGTAACATTCTGTTATTTCCTCTTCAAATTCTAGGAGAGCATACATGCAGAAATCAGGGGATTGGCAGGCGCTGACCTGAAAAATCTGAATGAGCAATTGATGAGGATTGAGCAGTCGATAAATGGATTTTCCAGATGAATAGAAGACTATTCCGACAGGCTGGTTAGCAAAAGACGCTATCTCAAAACTGGCTCCGTATCGGCTGGGAGCTAAACGGCTTATCAAGCGATAGCGGTTGGATTGTAATTGAAGAAGGTCAGGTCGGAAAACAGCCTGATCCAGTTGGTAGCTAGATTGACGGTGAAAGAGGCTATCTCGGCTTAATTCACCTGTGACAGGCGTCAATAGGAGGGAGGCGAAATCTCCCAACCAAGGACTGGGTTGATGGGTTAAGCGAATGCCCTGATAGACAGGTTCATAGGGATTGAACCACCAGTTTCCAGTCTGGTCGCTGGTCTGGGGAGCAAAATAATTCATGCCGAAAGGGACCCCTGTCAATGGTAGGGTGTTTCCGTTTGAAAAGGCATGTGAGTTATAAGTACCATAGCGGGTGTCAATGGTTGAAACGATGGAGGTATGCATAGGTTATCCTTTTCTTTTTTATTTTATCGTCATTTAGTTTTTCTTTTATTACTTCGTTAACTCGCCTTGCCTGATTGAAACAGTCTGGGGGATACGAATAGTCCGGTGGACTATTCGTACCTGAGCCTGAAAACAAAAAAGCGAAGTACATCAGCTGGTCACCTAGAAACAAGAAAGCATTGAGTTATGTCTGCGGCTTTTGAAGCGAACTTGGTTCGCACTATCTCCAGCCTTCAAAGGTTTCCCAAACCTTTGAAGCGAGTATTAAAAGTAAACTAAAAGACGATATTGATAATAAGTGGTGTCTCCTTATTATATAGAGAAAGCGAGCGAAAAGAAAGCGTTTTCTAAAACTGACAATATTTGTGTAAAAATGCGTTTAATTTGTGTATAGGATTTGCATTTGGAATTGTATAGACTGATACTAGGAACCTTGTGCCCAATGAAAATGATAGGGACTTGCCAGATAGAGGTTGGAAGAAGTCTGAGCAACGGATGAAAAGGAGAAATCATGTTTTACACAAAAGAAATCATAGAGCACTGGCTAACGGACATTCAGAAGAAAACAGCAGACCACCCAAGTTGGGGGAGTGTATTTGAAAGGTGTTATACGGATACGCTTGATAGGACCATTAGTCAGTTGGAAGATGGGACTACTTTTGTCTTAACAGGGGACATTCCAGCCATGTGGTTGAGGGACTCGACAGCCCAGGTCAAACCCTATCTAGCCTTAGCAGGCAAAGATGAGACCTTGCGCCAGATGATTGTAGGTCTGGTAGAGAGGCAAATGGCCTTTATTTTGATGGATCCTTATGCCAATGCCTTTAATCAGGCAGCCAATGGACATGGGCACCAGACTGACCACACTCAGATGGGACCCTGGATTTGGGAGCGGAAATATGAAGTGGATTCCCTCTGCTACCCCCTTCAACTAGCCTATCTACTTTGGAAAGCGACAGGGGAAACCAGTCATTTTAACCAGACCTTCTTTGGGGCAGCTGAAAAAATTGTTCAAGTCTGGAAATTGGAGCAGCACCATGAAGACTCCCCTTATAGCTTTGAGCGGGATACTGACCGGCTAGAGGATACCCTCACGCACCAAGGAAAAGGGGCTCCCTGCGCCTATACAGGGATGACCTGGTCTGGTTTTCGTCCAAGTGATGACGCCTGTATCTACCCTTACCTCATTCCCTCAAATATGTTTGCGGTCGTCGTCTTGGGCTATTTAGGAGAAATAGCAGAGCTGTTTGCCAGTGAGGAATTCTCAGATTTGGCTGAAGGTGCCAAACAGTTGGCGCAGGAAATTGACCAGGGGATTCGGACCTTCGGGCTGACCAAGAATCAGGCGGGAGAAACTATTTTTGCCTATGAAGTGGACGGATTGGGCAATCAGTCGATCATGGATGATCCCAATGTCCCTAGCTTGTTGGCGGCTCCCTATCTAGGATATTGTTCCAAAGATGATCCTATCTATTTGGCAACCCGTCGGACCATTTTAAGTCAAGAAAATCCCTATTACTACGAGGGCGACTATGCTGCGGGTCTTGGTTCCAGTCATACCTTCTATCGCTATATTTGGCCGATTGCCTTGGCTATTCAAGGATTGACGACGGATGACAAGGAAGAAAAAGCGCGCTTATTGGATACCATGGTGGCCTGTGATGGCGGTACAGGACTGATGCATGAGAGTTTCCATGTGGATGATCCGACGCTTTACTCTAGGGAGTGGTTCTCCTGGGCAAATATGATGTTTTGCGAATTGGTTTTAGATTATTATGATATACGACCGGAGGAATAAAATGGGAAAAGAAACGGTTCATATTATTTCACATAGCCACTGGGATAGGGAGTGGTATCTTCCTTTGGAAGAACATCGGATGCGCTTAGTAGAGCTATTTGATGACCTATTTGACTTATTTGAAACAGATCCTGAGTTTAGGAGTTTTCATCTAGATGGTCAGACCATTGTTCTAGATGACTATCTGGAAATTCGTCCGCAGAATCGAGAATTATTGAAGAAATACATTCAAGACGGTCGGCTGATTATTGGACCCTTTTACATCTTGCAGGATGATTACCTCATCACCAGCGAGGCCAATATGCGCAATACCCTTCTGGGCCACTTGGAAAGCAAGAAGTGGGGACGGGCTCCGAAGATTGGCTACTATCCAGATACTTTTGGCAATATGGGGCAGGCTCCTCAGCTACTGCGTCAGGCTGGTATAGATGTGGCCTTGTTTGGTCGTGGGGTCAAACCAGTTGGCTTTGATAATCAGGTTCTGGGAGATGACCAATTCCAGTCCACTTTCTCGGAGATGATTTGGGAGGGGGCAGATGGCAGTCAGGTTCTGGGAATTTTATTTGCTAACTGGTACAGCAATGGCAATGAAATCCCAGTTGATGAGGAGGAAGCGCGTGTTTTCTGGGAGAAAAAATTTGCAGATGTCCGCAAATACGCTTCAACCTCCCACTATCTGCTGATGAATGGCTGTGATCACCAGCCTGTCCAGAAAAATCTCAGCCAAGCCTTGCGACTGGCCCGAACATTGTATCCAGATATAGACTTTGTTCATTCAAGCTTTGAAGAATACATAGCAGCTGTCAAGGAAGAATTGCCTGTAGACCTAAGCCGTGTCAAGGGAGAATTGACTAGCCAGGAAACAGATGGCTGGTACACCTTGGCTAATACGGCCTCTTCGAGAATCTATCTCAAGCAAGCCAATGACCAAGCCAGCCAGCTTTTGGAACAAGTTGTAGAACCCCTGGTGGTGATGACAGGAGATAAGGTGCCCAGAGATGAGTTGCGCTACGCTTGGAAACTCTTGTTGCAGAATGCCCCCCATGATAGCATTTGTGGCTGTAGCGTAGACCAGGTGCATAGTGAGATGGAAACCCGCTTTAAGAAGGTCCAGCAAGTTGCTCATTTCCTGAGCCAGCGCTCCCTAGACAGGTGGGAAAAGCAGGTGGATTCTAGCCAATTAGACGGCTTACTATTTACTGTTTTCAATACTACAGCCTGCCGACAAACCCAGCTAGTAGAGGTCGATTTGGTTGTCGGGCAGGAAGATTTCCGAGATGGGCAGTTAGACCAACACTTCCAATCCATGGCAGCTATTTCTCTGCCAGCCTTGGGTCTCTTTACCAGTCAAGGGCAAGAGCTGGAAGCAACCATTGAAGATCTAGGTGTCAACTTCCGCTACGATTTACCAAAAGATGCTTTTCGCTCCGCCAATTTTGCCCGCCAGATTCGTGTCCGCTTTGTAGTGGAAAATCAGGCACCATTTTCATGGCAGACCTATCAGGTCAAGCCGATTGGAGAAGCTAGAGTGAATAGCAGTTTAAGTGAACAGTTTGAGAATGATTACTACCGTATTGACGTGGTGGATGGTCAGCTCTTACTAGAAGACAAGAGAACGGGTCAAGCCTATAATGACTGGCTACGGTTTGAAGATTGTGGAGATTTGGGCAATGAATACATCTTCATGGCGCCTAAAAATGATCAAGCGATCTATGGTCAGATAGAGGACTTTGAACTTGTCTACCAAACAGAAGCAGTCAGTATTGCCAAGGTCATTCATCGTTTGCATCTGCCTGTGGCTATGGAAACCAGTCTGGAAGATGAACAGAAGCGCCTGGTAGAATTCAAACATCGAACCTCTCAAAGGAGCCAGGAAAAGAAAGACCTGTTCCTTACCACCTATCTGACCCTCTACCGCCATCAACCACAGATTCGCATCCAGACCAATTTTCATAACCAAATCAAGGACCATCGCTTACGAGCAGTCTTCGATATTGGTATAGAAGCGGAGAACCACTTGGCGGACTCCATCTTTGAAGTCGTTGAACGTCCAAATCAGCCTCATCCAGCTTGGGAAAATCCGTCCAATCCTCAACGTCATCGTAGTTTTATTTGTCTATCAGATGGTCGACAAGCCATGACCGTTTCGAGTAAGGGCCTACATGAGTATGAAATCCTAGACAGGGGCAAGATAGCTTTGACACTACTTCGTGCGACTGGAGAGCTGGGAGATTGGGGCTACTTCCCAACGCCAGAAGCCCAGTGTTTGAGGGAATGTCAGTTGGACTATGCCCTTGAAATTTGCCCAGTAGAGGAAGGTTTTGCCAGCTTCCAAAGAGTGCAAGCCTTCCAAGGAAACCTGCTAACCAAACAACTGACCAGCCATAGTGGGCATCTGCCGTGTGATCATCAGTTTTTGAGTCATCCAGCACTGGAAGAGGACCGCTTATGCGTGACTTCTTTGAAGGTGGCAGAAACTTCGGACCGCATCCTGCTCCGTTATTACAATATGAGCCAGGAGCAGTTAGCAGGTTGGTGCGAGTGGACTGAAGGGGTTGACCTCTTGGAAGAACCACTAGAGGCTTTGCCGGCTAGGATTGAACCTCAGGCAATCCGAACAGAGGTCATTGGCTATCTTGAAAAGGAGAAAGAATATGGTAGTAGCTTGTTTTGATATTGGAGGCACGGGCATAAAGGCTGCCCTGATTGGTTCAGATAAGCAGATCAACCATAGACAGGAATGGCCAACACCGGCCAGTTTAGCAGAATTGTTGGCGCTTATGGACAGTCTTATTCAGCCAGTAGACGGCTTGGAGGCCATTTCCCTCAGTATACCTGGAGCGGTAGACCTTGAAACAGGTGTTATCCAGGGGCTGAGTGCCGTTCCTTATATCCATGGTGTATCTTGGTATGAGTTATTAAGTCAGTATGGCTGTCCTGTATATTTGGAAAATGATGCCAATTGTGTCGGTCTGAGTGAATTGGCTGTTGATGACCAGTTATCGACCTTTGCCTGTGTCGTCTGTGGGACAGGTATCGGTGGTGCCTTGATTGTGGATAGAAAACTTATCCGTGGGAAACAAGGTTTCGGTGGCGAATTTGGCTATATGCTGATTGCTACTGGAAAGGAACCTCTCAAAAACTGGTCCCAACTTGCTTCTACTGGAAGTTTGGTCAGACAGGTTGCTAGTCAATATGAGGAAGCTGTGGAAGATTGGAATGGGAAGCGGATTTTTGAACTAGCAGAACAGGGAGATGAGGTATGTCAATTAGCCATTGAAGAAATGACACGCAATCTGGCCTATGGTATTTTAAATATTTCCTATTTCCTGGAACCAGAAGTGCTGGCAATCGGCGGCTCTATCAGCCAGAATCCAGTCTTTATCCAAGCCATTCAGGAGCAATTAGAGGCTATTCAAAAGGAATATCCAGAAGAATTTCCTTATCTACCTGCTATTCGTGCCTGTCACTATCAGCAGGATGCCAATCTCATGGGTGCTTATATGAAGACCCTACAATAAGGAGAAATGATGATGTTACAGATAAACCATTCGTTACAGCAGTCGGAGAGGGTCTTGGAAGAGATTTGTTCTGGGCTGGGTTTGGATTGCCAGTTAGAACTTGAAGTCGATGGCAAGGAGAGTTTGCGGATTGAAGGTTCAGCAGGTTCTTACCGTATCCGTGTGCCTAAAGAATACATGATTTATCGAGGCTTGCTTGTTTTGGCCAGTCAGTTGGCTCAGGGCGAGACTGACATACAGATCCGAGAAAAACCTGCCTACCGTCAACTCGGTTTTATGGAAGATTGTTCTCGAAATGCTGTCCTTACTGTCGAATCCAGTAAGATCTTGATTAGACAACTGGCCTTGATGGGCTACAGCCATTTCCAACTTTATATGGAAGATACCTACCAACTGTGTGAGGAACCCTATTTTGGTTATTTCCGAGGGGCCTATACAAGAGAAGAATTGCAGGCTATTGAGGAGGAGTGCCACCGTTACGGTATGGAATTTATCCCCTGCATCCAGACCTTGGCCCATCTGATTGCCTACCTCAAGTGGAATATATCATCTATTCAGGCCATTCGAGATGTGGACAATATTCTCTTGATTGGGGATGAGAGGACCTATGCCTTGATTGATAAGATGTTTGAGGCCTTGTCCCATCTGAAAACACGGACCATTAACATCGGTATGGATGAGGCTCACTTGGTTGGGCTGGGGCAATACCTCAATCAACATGGCTATCAGAAACGAAGTCTGATTATGTGTCAACACTTGGAACAGGTCTTGGATATTGCTGACAAGTATGGTTTCCATTGTAGTATGTGGAGTGATATGTTCTTCCAGTTGTTGACAGCGAGTAAGGATTATACTGGTCAGTTGGAAATTGATTCGGAAATCCAGGCTTACTTGGATCGCCTCAAGGACAGAGTGACCTTGATTTATTGGGATTACTATCAGACCAGTCGTGAGAGTTATGCCCAAAAACTAGCTAGTCATCAGCAGTTGGGAGAACGGATTGCCTTTGCAAGTGGGGCCTGGAAGTGGATTGGTTTTACTCCTGATAATGATTTCAGTATGCGGATTGCGCCAGAAGCCCATGCTGCCTGCCAAGAGTATGGTGTCCAAGAAGTGACGGTGACCGCTTGGGGAGATAATGGTGGGGAATGTGCCACCTTCTCGATCTTGCCGAGTCTTCATGCTTGGGCAGAACTCCAGTACCGAGGAAATTTGGACTGTCTGGCTGAGCATTTCTATCAACTACACCAAGTTTCCCTAGATGACTTCCTGCAATTGGATTTGCCAAATAAGACACCTAGCCACCCAGGTCCAGGTCATCACGGTTTCAATCCCAGTCGCTACATCTTGTATCAGGATATTCTCTGCCCCTTGTTGCAAGAGCATATTGATGCCGAAAAAGACAGTGCCTTTTATCAGGAATTAGCGCCTAGATTGGCAGAGGTTGGAAGCCGAGCCAAGGGCTATGCCTATCTCTTTGATACTCAGGCTAAGTTGTGTCAGGTTTTGGCGACCAAGGCGGCAATTTCGGCAGATATTCGTCAGGCCTATCAGGAAGGAAATCGTCAGGTCTTGGCAGAGCAAGTTGACGGTTTGCAGCAACTAAGAATAGACCTAGAAAGCTTCTATCAGGCGCTCAGCTACCAATGGATGGTAGAGAAGAAGGTGTTTGGTCTGGATACGGTGGACATTCGCCTAGGGGGCTTGGATGCCCGCATTGGCCGAGCAATCCAGCGGTTGCAAGCCTATCTGAACAATGAAGTACCTAAACTAGATGAACTAGAAGTGGCTATTCTCCCTTACGATGACTTCCATCAGGACAAGGGTTTTTGTGCGACAACTGCCAACCAATGGCAGATTATTGCGACGGCTTCAACCATCTACACAACCTAGTGGTGTTCGAGCTCGAAAGGGCTCGATTTTTTATGCAAATGTTGATTAGCAACCCAGATTTTCTTTGTTTTTTACAGAAGATATATCGGTTGTTATATACACCTATAATTTGTAGAATTTTGCCTATAATGTGGCAATTCACAGTTGGCCCAATCAGGAGTAAACTAATAATGTAAAGGTTCATAATAGAAAGGAGCTATGATGAAAGACCTCATAAAAAATCTAAAACAAAATGCCATTTTTTTCCTAATGGTATTGCCAGGAGTCATCTGGCTCATTCTATTTTTCTATATTCCAGTATTTGGCAATGTGATTGCTTTTAAGGACTATCGCCATACAGGTAACGGTTTTTGGGATAGCCTCATACAAAGTAAGTGGATAGGATTGGATAATTTTAAATTTCTATTTCAGTCATCCGATGCCTATATCATCACAAGAAATACCATCTTATATAATCTTGGTTTTATCGTACTCGGACTGATTTTTGCAGTAGGTATTGCCATTATCTTTAGTGAGATGCGGTCGAAGAAGCTGGTAAAGATCTACCAGACCACAACCTTGTTCCCTTATTTCCTTTCATGGGTCATTATCAGTTTCTTCGTTTACGCATTTTTGAGTCCAGATAAAGGATTGATAAACAATATTCTCAAAGGAATGGGGATGGATCCTATCAACTGGTACAGCACACCGACCTATTGGCCTTTCATCTTGCTTTTCTTAGGAATTTGGAAAGGTTTGGGCTACAACAGTATTATTTATTATGCAACCATTATGGGCATTGATCCAACCTATTATGAAGCTGCGATTGTGGATGGAGCGACCAAGTGGCAACGCATCCGCTATGTTACCCTTCCTCAGTTAATGCCTCTGATGACTATTTTAACGATTCTGGCTGTCGGAAATATCTTCCGAGCAGACTTTGGCCTTTTCTATCAAATTCCGAAAAATTCAGGTCCTCTCTTCAATGTGACTCAAGTCCTTGATACCTACGTTTATCGTGGCATTGCAGGAACAGGGGACATCGGTATGGCTATCGCGGCAGGCCTCTATCAATCTGTTGTCGGCTGTATCTTGGTGGTAGTGACCAACCTGATTGTTCGTCGCTTTGATAAGGAATCAGCCTTATTCTAGGAGGGGAGTATGAAAAAAAAGAAACAAATCACTTCTGTTTCTATTCATTCATTTAGTAAGAAAACAGATCTATTTTTCTCAAGTTTACTAGGGATATTTGCCCTATCCTGTACCCTTCCCTTCATATTTGTTATCATCATTTCTATGACAGATGAGACAAGCTTGGCTATCAACGGCTATTCTTTCTGGCCAGAGCAATGGAGTTTGGCAGGTTATGAATACCTCTTTCAATTGAAAGATCAGATTCTCCAAGCCCTCTTTATCACCTTCTTTGTGACCATTGTAGGGACGAGTTTGAATGTCTTCTTCACCGTTCTTTACGCCTATGCCATTTCGAGAAACAGTTTCAGATACAGACGATTTTTTACCCTGATGGCTCTCTTTACCATGCTGTTTAGCGCAGGGACCATTCCAACCTATATCGTCATGACCTCGTTTTTAAATCTCAAAGATACAGTGGCAGCCTTGATTCTACCCATGCTGCTGTCTCCTTTCAATATCATGGTGATGAGGTCCTTCTTTAGAAAGACTATTTCTGAGTCTATTATCGAATCCGCCAGGATTGACGGGGCCAGTGAATTTCGGATTTTCTTCCAAATCTGCTTGCCACTAACCCTGCCAGGTATCGCAACCATCGCTCTCTTTACAGCCCTCGCTTTTTGGAATGACTGGTACAACGCTCTCCTCTATATCCAGAGCGATAACCTCTTCCCTCTCCAATACCTGCTGATGAAAATTCAAGCAAACATTCAATATCTTTCTGAAAATGCTGCTGCGGCAGCGGCTATGTCCTCAGAAGTTGCAGGGGCACTTCCAAAAGAAGCAACACGTATGGCTATTGTGGTCGTATCGACTCTACCAATTGCCTGTCTCTATCCTTTCTTCCAACGTTACTTTGTCAAAGGTTTGACAATTGGCGGAGTCAAGGAGTAGAGACCTCACTCTATCTTAACAATCGTATTCCATACTTCATTATCTAAAAAAATAGAAAGGAACAGCCAAATGAAAACATGGAAAAAATTTGCCTACTCCTGCGTGACACTTGCGTCCGCAGCTGCCCTTGCCGCTTGTGGTAGTCTGACTGGAAATAAGACCGCATCAAGTAGCGCTACAACAGAAAATGGATTGACAAACATCCTCATGTATCAAATCGGAGACGCACCGAAAAACATTGATGTTCTTTTGGAAAATGCCAATAAGATTATCGAAAAAGAAGCAGGTGCCCATCTAGACATCAAGTATATCTCATGGGGTGACTATAAGGATAAAATGGCCATTATTACCTCATCTGGTGAGGAATATGATATTGCCTTTGCAGACAACTATATTATCAATGCGCAAAAAGGAGCTTACGCTGATTTAACAGAACTTTACAAGAAAGAAGGCAAGGCTCTCTATGACATTATTGACCCTGCCTACATCAAAGGAAATACCATCGACGGAAAAATCTACGCAGTCCCTGTCATCGGTAACGTAGCTAGTCAACAGATGCTTTCCTTCAACCAAGACATGGTTGATAAGTATGGTTTTGACATTTCTAAAGTAGATAGCTACGATGATGTGGAAAGCATGTTGGCAACCATCAAAGAAAAAGAAGCAGATGTGACACCATTTGCCTGGGTGAAATCTAGCAAACCATCAACAGACGGTTTGGAATATCCAGCTGGAAATGAGTTACCATTTGCTATCGACTTGAAAGGCGACACTACAAAAGTGGTAAACCCATTTGAAGTGGACCGCCACATGAATAACCTTCGTACCATTCACAAATACTATAAGGCTGGCTACATTATGGCAGATGCAGCGACTACTGACGCAACCTTCTCACTTGATGTAGCAAACTGGTTTGTTCGTGAAGAAACACAAGGACCAGCTGACTTTGGTGATAGCCTCCTTTCAACAGTTGCAGGCTATAAGATTACTTCTAAACCAATCACATCTGCCTATAAGACAAGCGGATCTACCCAAGTAGCAAACTTTGTCATTTCAAAAACATCTAAGAACAAAGAAAAAGCTATGGAAGTACTGACTCTTATCAATACAAATCCAGAATTGCTGAACGGCTTGGTATTTGGTCCAGAGGGAGTCAACTGGGAAAAAGACCCAAGTGCTGAAAATCGTATTAAGTTGTTAGATGGTTACAAAGGCGATACTCGTATGTCAGCTTGGAACACAGGTAACAGCCAAATTCTCTACATCACTGACAAGGTAACAGATGAAGATGTGAAAAAAGCAGAAGAATTGCTGGCAGGTGCAGAAGAGTCTCCACTTCTTGGCTTCAACTTCAATGCTGATGCAGTTAAGACTGAAATTACAAGTATCCAAAATATCATGAGCCAATATGCAGCAAGTATCAATACTGGTACTGTGAATCCTGATGTTGCTGTTCCAGAAATGCTGAAAAAATTGGAAGCAGAAGAATCCTACAAAAAAGTAAAAGAAGAAATGCAAAAACAATACGATGAGTTTTTAGCAAATAAATAATTCGATACAGGTGATGAAGTGTGAAAAGAGGTTGGGTTCAACATCCAACCTTTTTGTATTTGTTTTATGTTAATATATACAAAAAGTACCGATTTTTTGATAAAATAGATAAAAAAGGAGGAATATACAATGTTAGGGTGGTTAGACAGGCTTTTTACTCTTCTTTTCTTCCTCATGAAATTGAGTGCCATCTATTTGGTTCTTCTATTGCTAGGAGGCGTAGTGCTGGGCATTTCACCAGCAAATGGAACGATACTTTACCTCTACGATAACTATCATATGGATGCATCTAAGTACCATTTTCGAGAGGCGTTTGGCTATTTTAAAGAGCATTTTATTCGGCTTAACCTTGGCCTCGGTCTTATCCTCTTATTGATTGGTCTTTTATTTAGCGGCATTTGGCTCTTGATTCAATTGCCCCAGACCTGGTGGATGCCAGCAGTTCTTATTACAAATGCTTTTGGTCTTTTCTATGTTTTTGCGCTCTATGCTCTCTTTTTAAAACTTCAAGTACATTTTGAATTTAGTCTAAAAACAGGCTTACAGTTGGCGGCTGTCTCGCTTTTTCTTGATTGGAAAGCCCTGGTCAAATTTTTGTTAGGCAGTCTCGTCTGTGGGTTCATGCTATTCAAACTTCCCTTGATTTTATTCTTCTTCCTACCGGTCCTATGGCTCTTATTTCTCTATGATGCCTTTGATCCAGTGTACAAGCAAGTTGACAAGGATTACTTATGAAAAAAGTTTTAATTCATACTCTTTTGAAAAGTTATTCTTTATTAGTGATTGGGATTGTCATTTTCTTTGCCAGTATTCTTTCCTACATCAGCTGGTATCAGTATGACACCAATCGTATCCGCATTCAACAGGAAGTAGCAGATGGTCTAAAAGAGGAGTTGGATTATTATCAAGGACGGGTTGGGAATTATCTAGCAGACTACATTACGGACAGGGATCGTCTAGATAGTCTTTATCACTATTTTCAATTATCTCCTTCTCAGTACCAGGTCTGGTTACTGAGTCACCCTCACCTGATGGTCAAACGGATTTCCTTGCAGGATTCTGTTCGCACTCTTTATCTCTATTATCCCTTCGTAGAAGGAGTCGATATTGCTCCGATGGATGCAAATACTGTCTTTGTCTCTACCTCTGACTTAAAGTCTGGTAAAAAGGTCACGGCCGAAAACTACAAGGCTCCGCAACATAGTATCTCGATGACCTTATTTTCTCCGTCGACAACAGAAGGTATTGCGACCATCTATGTCACCATCGATGCGGATTTACTGAAGCAATATATCCAACGTAAGACGGATCTCCCCATGACCGTTAGAGTTCAAGATTCTCTGGATCGGGAATTTTATAGTCTGCGACCAGATGTTGCCTCGCCTCCGCTCTCCTATCGAATGAGTGGGGATTTGCAAATTGCAGTTGGGGTTGACCAGCAACATGCTATTGAAAAAGTTGGTAGCCTAGTCGGAATCATTTTTCTAGGAAGTAGTTGTCTCGTTGCTCTTTTACTACTGGTCCTGAGAAGGGTGTTTAAACGATATGAAGTCCAAGTACTGGACATTGTTGATACCATGCAACAGATTCGTGGCGAAGACAGGCATCTTCGTCTACAGACGGACAATAAAGAGCAGGAAATGTATCTCATTTCATCAGAAATCAATCAGATGCTGGATGCTATGGACCAGAGTATTCAAGACATCTATCGCTTGCAGTTAGCTCAGAAAGATGCCAATATGCGAGCCTTACAAGCCCAAATTAACCCCCATTTTCTCTACAATACCTTGGAATTTTTCCGTATGTATGCAGTCAGCAAGCAGATGGATGAGCTAGGGGATATGATTTATGAATTTTCAAGCTTGCTTCGCAGTAGTGTGACACAGGCAAAAATGACAACGGTGGCAGAAGAACTTTCGTTTTGCGAAAAACATAGCTACATTTGTCAAATCCGCTATCCTCGTTCCATTGCCTATGCCTATCAAATAGATCCTGGGTGCGAAAGGGTTGAAATTCCTCGTTTTGTAATCCAGCCTCTGGTAGAAAATTATTTTGTCCATGGAGTAGACCTCAAACGAAAAGACAATGCGCTTAGTGTCAAAGCTCTCAAGCATGGACAGGATATGGAAATTCTCATCAGAGATAATGGTAAGGGAATGGACGCAGAAACCCTGGAAGCCAACAAACACCTCTTGGCAAGTCGAGAACTGTCGCAAGAAAATCGGTCACAATCAATCGGATTACGAAACGTTCACGAGCGGTTACTTCTCTATTTTGGAGACCGTTACCAGATAGAATTAGATTCTAAAGAAGGGGAAGGGGTGACCTATTCAATCTTATTTGAAGGTGTCTTCCCCCGAGGAGATGAGCATGATGCATAAGATGTTAGTAGTTGATGACGAATATATGATTTTGGAAGGGATGAAGCATCTTCTCCCTTATCATGAATACAATGTCGAGATTGTTTATACGGCAGAGAACGCCGAAGAAGCGCTGGATTATTTTTCACAGCATACTGTGGACCTTGTCCTAACCGATGTCAGCATGCCAGATATGACAGGCCTAGAAATGGTTCGACGAATGAAAGAACAATCGCCGGATACCCACATTATCATCATGTCTGGTTTTCAAGAATTCGAATATGCCCGTAAGGCCATCTCCCTCGGGGCAATGGATTATCTCCTTAAGCCCATCAATAAACAAGAACTGGCTAAGCTGCTCCAACAGCTACCAACGTTGAAGAAAGAGACAGATAGGGAATATACCAAGGGCTTTTTGGCAGGAACCCTGACAGCGAGTGAGTTATTAAGTCACTCCCAGAAAACATGGTTTGCCGCCAGAGAGACTCCAAACCCAATGGGCTACTGTCGTGAAAAAAATATTTTACATCAAGTCTACTATTTTCAGTTGACAGAAAGTCGACCAGAGGGTAGTCTATATACAGAAGAAGTTACCCCGACGATGACCATACGGCAGTTGATTGATAAGGTAGAGAGGCGCTTATTTTATAGGCAACTATCAGAAGATCTAACGGCTACTACCACAGAACTCTATAAAGATATGGAACCGCTTCTACGTGCAGGAAGATTGGCAAAAATCGTTGATGTTTTACCACATTTGGCTGATAAATTGCGAGAAACCACTCCGGCAGTCTACCTAACAAAACAATTTTTTAATCAGATGATGTCGGATGTGTTTTACTATTTTAATGAAGAAGACCATCAGCGCTTGGAAGATTTCTATGTAAAGGTAGAAGCTAGTCGAGATTTACATCAACTAATGGAGTATTTTTGTCATTATCTGAAAAAATTTTCCGAGAGTTCCACTTACAGTCCTCATGTACAGGAAGTTGTTACGATTGTTCGTGAACGCTTTGCAGAGGAGCTGTCTTTGAAAGATATGAGTGCTCATCTCTACCTAAATACGGTTTACCTAGGTCAACTTATCAAAAAAGAGACTGGGCATACTTTTGCAGAGTTGCTCAATCATCAGCGAATCAAGGTAGCACAGCAGCTTCTCTTGAACAGTCAGTTGGGAATCGAAGAAATTTGTTTTCAAGTTGGTTACACGAATGTGGGCTACTTCTATAAGATTTTTAAACGCATTTGTGGGGAATCTCCCAAAAATTACCGACAGAAAATCGGTCAATTACAGACAGAATGAGATGGAGGCGAGATGAGCAAAAGGGAAGAATTGCAGCACCTATTTCCAAAAGGAAGGCTTGTATTTGAAAAGACAGAAAACGGAGCAAGTATCCAGTTGCCTCTGGCTGATCATACTTGGTTTTCCATCGAACGCAAGGATTTGACAGATCGAGAAATCGAACTGATTGACTTGCTGATGAATGACTCGAGCGCAGAACAAGGTCATCCTTGGGGACGCTATTTCCAAGGGGGAGGTCCTCTTCCACAAACCTTGGAAAAGCTACAGGTTATTCATGCTCATGTAGGCCATGTATCCGATGAAGATGGAAAGGTAGCCTGGCTTGATATGATGGCCAAACTCCTCCCCAATCTCCAAGGCTACTATACAGGCAATGGACAGGATTACCTATTCATTCTACATCAGGCACCTCTTTTTGATGTCAAAGAAATACTGCGTGATACCCTTGCTACCATGGAGTTCGATTTTGGTCTAAGAATCACATTGTTTTTAGGTCAAATCTGGCCGGCTAAATTGGTACACTCTTGGCCACAATTAATCGAAGCTGAACAATCCCTTTTTCACCATTGGCGAAGCAACCACCATCAATCACGGTTGCTTACCTTCGGTCAGCTCTATCTTTGGGCAGGTCAACTCCACCCCGTTTTGAGAGAAGGGCTTGCTAGTTTGATTGCCCACCAGCAGCTAGAAAAGGAAATTGTAGCTCTTTGGCAAGAAGGTGCGGTCATAACCAAGGCAGCCCAGTCTCTCTATATCCATCGAAATACGCTACAGTATCGCTTGGACAAATGGTTTGATTGGACAGGATTACAGCTCAAGGAATTGACGGATTTGGCAGTTTGCTACATGGTTATCATGGATTTAAGTATCTAATAGGGCTAATGATGAGAAAAGCGTTGTAGCCTTTGAGAATGCCGCCCATCGCTTCGTCCCTTTTCTTCTGAAAATCCCAAAGGGCTCATTGAATTTTTGAAAAGTAGACTATTTCAGTAACACAGTCTTTTGTGCAACTTGTACAAAAGATTGTGTTCTTTTTGTTCATCTTGACCTAGAAAAATAAAACGCTTTCATTTACAATAAAACTATCAAAGAAAGTGAGGCTTGAACATGGTTCAACTTAATTTAAAAAATATTTATAAAAAATATCCAAATAGCGAGCATTATTCCGTTGAAAACTTTAATCTAGATATTAAAGATAAAGAGTTTATTGTTTTCGTAGGTCCTTCAGGATGCGGTAAATCAACTACTCTTCGTATGATTGCTGGATTGGAAGATATTACAGAAGGTGAAGCTTACATCGACGGCGTGTTGATGAACGATGTGGCACCAAAAGACCGTGATATTGCCATGGTATTCCAGAACTATGCCCTTTACCCACACATGACTGTATTTGACAACATGGCTTTCGGTTTGAAATTGCGTAAATACAGCAAGGATGAAATCAAAAAACGTGTAGAAGAAGCAGCACAAATTCTAGGTTTGACTGAATTCTTGCAACGTAAACCTGCTGACCTTTCTGGTGGTCAACGCCAACGTGTTGCCATGGGTCGTGCCATTGTCCGTGATGCAAAAGTATTCTTGATGGATGAGCCTTTGTCAAACTTGGATGCCAAATTGCGTGTATCCATGCGTACAGAGATTGCTAAAATCCACCGCCGTATTGGTGCAACAACGATCTACGTAACGCACGACCAAACAGAAGCTATGACCTTGGCTGACCGCATTGTTATCATGTCTGCGACTAAGAATGAAGCAGGTACAGGTACAATCGGTCGTATCGAACAAATTGGTAGCCCAGAAGAGCTTTACAATAAACCTGTAAACAAATTTGTTGCCAGCTTCATCGGTAGTCCTGCAATGAACTTCTTTACAGTGACTCTTCAAGAGGGTGTGCTTGTTGGAGATGGTTTCAAAGTAGATCTTCCAGAAGGTCGTCGTAAGCACTTGGAAGAAAAAGGCTACAACGGCAAATCATTTACATTGGGTATCCGTCCAGAAGACATTAAAGCTTCACAATTGGAGTTGGACACTTATCCATCTTCTATCGTGGAAGCAGAAGTTGTCGTTTCAGAGCTTCTTGGTGCGGAAACCATGCTCTACTCTAAAGTAGGAAATACAGAATTTGTATCTCGTGTAGATGCGCGTGATTACCACAATCCAGGAGACAAGGTTCGCTTGACCTTCAACCTCAACAAAGCTCATTTCTTTGATGATGAAACAGATCAAGCCATTGTTTAATCTTTTATAATTTGTTCATAAAACACCAAAGACCCGCTATTATGACGGGTCTTTTTCATCTTTATAAACCTCATAAAAGTCAACCTTGAGGCGAATAAAGGCTTCCATGTCGTGTAGGAGTTGGAAGAGGGTGGCACGGGTTTCAAATTCTTCTCGGGTTTGTGGCAGAGGTCGCTCGCGGAAGGTGGCATGGAAGAGTTCGATGTCCAGGAGCAGTTCCTTGGCGGAGTTTTCTCGGCTCAGTTGCTGGGCGGCTCGCTCGAATAGGCTGGACAGGATGACATTTTCTCTGCCTTCCAGTAAACACTTGTTGATATTTCCTGCCATGGTTCGCAGGATTTTGTTTTGTGCTGCCCGCATTTCAAAGTAATGGACCTGGTAGTTGGTCTGCTGGAAGAGCTGGTTGTGGCGGTCTAGGTAGACGACTTTCAGGGCCTCATCCAAGGTTTTATCCAGCTGCGTAATCAATTCTGCCTCGTTTCGTCCGTCGCCGTTGAGCAGAAAGGCTTCAAAGCGAAGCAGAATCTGCTTGAGTAGGTCTTCGACTTGGTCGTGGTAGGCCTCGATTTTCTTTTCTTGTGAGGGCATATAGAGGTTGAACAAGAGTGCCAGTCCTGCCCCAATCAGAAAAAGCGTCAGCTCATTTCCCAAAAATATCAGAGAAATATCCTGCTCCAGCAAGAGATGGGTGACGAGGACGGTCGATGGGGCAATGCCTGCCTCCCAGTTGAAACGGTAGGCCAGGGGGACGTAGAGGGCTAGGTAAATGCCGAGGGTCCAGATGCCAAAGCCAAAGAGGGCGAAGGTCAGGACGGCTATGGTCAGGGCCAGGAGGGTAGAGAAGAGGCGGTTGCGAGCCATTTTGAAGCTGGACTTGCGGGTGTCGAGGACGCTGAGAATGGCGATGATGCCGGCAGCTGTCGCATAGGACAAGCCCAGAGCGGTCGCTAGGTAAATAGCCAACACGGTGGCAAATATCAGTTTGATGGTGCGGAGGGAGAGGGACATGGAGGCTCCTTTGGTTTTAGTCTATTTCTATTGTATCATAAAACAAAACCCTCCTAAAGCTAGGAGGGTTGATTTTATGCAAATAGAGCCAGAATACCGACTACTAGGTAGCAGACTAGTTTGTAGCTTTCGTTGATGAGGATGAGGTTGATAGGGCGTTGCTCAAAGACATAGTTTTTCAATGAAGCAAGGACCGCAATCACGCCCATGCCACCAGCTGCATGAAGTGGTGAAACACCGAGGGTTTTGATGAAGAAAATAGCCACAACAGCAGTCAGTACTTCAATGACAAGGGAAATCACCATTTCCTTCTGTCCATTTTTGCCAGCCTGACGATCTGCTTCTACCTTAGCCATGTCAATGCCTGAAGCCTTGATCCAAGCATCGCGGAAAATCAAACCATACCACAAACCACCAATAGCAAAGGCAATCAGCCCTGCCACAATTCCCAAAATAAGTGTCATACATTCTCCTTTTTGCGTCCGTTTGTACGGACAAATGATAGATAACAGAATACCATGGTTTGGTAAGGAGGTCAAGTTTTTCAGCTGTGATATAGTGAGTGCCTATTTTCAGTCAACCTATGCTATAATACTCTTATGGAACAAAATGATATCGTATATGGCGTACATGCTGTAGTGGAGAGTTTGGAGGCCAACACCGGCAACAAACTCTACATTCAGGATGATTTGCGCGGAAAAAATGTAGAAAAAATCAAGGCACTGGCGGCAGAGAAGAAGGTGTCGATTTCTTGGACGCCGAAGAAGACCCTGTCCGACATGACAGAAGGTGCCGTCCACCAAGGCTTTGTCCTGCGGGTCTCCGAGTTCGCCTATGCGGACCTATCGGTGATTTTGGAAAAGGCAGAGCAGGAAGACAGTCCCCTCATTCTCATCTTGGACGGGCTGACAGACCCCCACAACTTCGGCTCGATTTTGCGGACCGCAGATGCCACTCAGGTAGCGGGCATCATCATTCCCAAGCACCGAGCAGTTGGCGTGACGCCCGTTGTGGCTAAGACCTCAACAGGTGCGGTGGCCCATGTCCCAATCGCCCGAGTGACCAATCTCAGCCAAACCCTCGACAAGCTCAAGGAGGCTGGTTTCTGGGTATTTGGTACCGATATGAACGGAACCCCAAGCCACAAGTGGAATACAGCTGGCAAACTAGCACTTATTATTGGCAACGAAGGTAAAGGGATTTCCAGCAATATCAAAAAGCAGGTAGATGAGATGATTACCATTCCCATGAAGGGCCATGTCCAATCTCTCAACGCCAGCGTAGCAGCAGCCGTGCTGATGTACGAAGTATTTCGGAAGAAAATCTAAATGAAAGAAAAAGTTCTCATTGTGGATGGCTACAACATGATCGCCTTTTGGCAGGCCACCAAGCAAGATTTTAAAAAGGGAGACTTGGATGCGGCCAGAACGACCTTGCTTCGCACCTTGTCTCACTACGCAGCCTTTGAACAGATTGAGGTGATTTGTGTCTTTGATGCCCACCATGTGCCAGGTCTTCGCCAGCAGTATGACGAGTACAAGGTATCGGTCATTTTTACAGAGGAGGAAGAGACGGCAGATAGCTACATCGAACGACTCAGTGCCCAGCTCAATAGTGCCCGTCGCAAGCAGGTTTCCGTCGCAACCAGCGACCTCAACGAACAATGGGTGGTCTTTTCACAAGGGGCCTTACGGGTTTCGGCGCGTGAGTTGGAGGAGAGAACCAGGGTCATCAAAAAGGACTTGGACAAGTTTGTGGACCAGGTAGAGCTCTACACCCCACGGCTCAATCCCTGGTCAGATGGGAATTTTCAAGCCTTAAAAGAAATGATGGAGGAAATGAAAGGGTGACATTTACAATCGTAACCGATTCGACATCGGATTTGCCAATCAGCTGGGTCCAAGAAAACGATGTGACCGTGCTTGGTTTGACCATTAACCTAGACGGCGTAACCTATGATACAGTCGGTGAAAACCGTTTGACCTCAGCAGATTTGCTGGAGAAAATGGCTTCTGGCAGCCAACCTACGACCAGTCAGGTCAATGTTGGTCAGTTTGAAGAAGTTTTTGAGGCGGCAGCCAAGGAAGGTCAAGAGGTGCTTTATCTCGCTTTCTCAGCAGCTCTTTCAGGGACCTACCAGAGTGCAGTCATTGCACGAGATATGGTTATGGATCAATATCCAGAAGCAGTTATCACCATCGTTGATACAAAGGCAGCGACCATTGGAGAAGGCTACTTGGTCATGAAGGCCGTTGAGGCGCGTGCTGAGGGTAAGACTTTGGCAGAAACCAAGGCAATCGTAGAAGATTTGGTGCCGCGCTTACGGACCTACCTCTTGGTCGATGACCTTAACCACCTGGTGCGTGGTGGTCGCTTATCGAAAACAGCAGGCCTTATTGGTGGCTTAGTAAATATCAAACCTCTGCTTTCACTAGATGTAGAAGGGAAACTTGTGCCTATTGCTAAAATCCGTGGTCGTAAAAAAGGAATCAAAGAAATGTTGAACCTGACCTTGGACAACTTGGATCATTCTACAGTTATGGTAGCCTATACAGGCGATGTTGAAGCAGCAGAGGGCGTCAAATCTAGTTTATTGGAAGACGACCGTGTTTCTGATGCTCTATTGACAGAATTAGGACCAGTTATTGCCACTCATACAGGGACAGGAGTCCTAGCTATTTTATCAATTGGGACAGAAATGAGAGCCTAGATTCTAAGGGATATTTCTTGCAAAGATGTATCCCTTTTTGTGTGATGACGACTTATGTAGAATAGGATAATCAAAAGGAGATAAGATGTCACTAATCATCAGAAAAGAAGAAAAGGATCATCGGGCGGTTGAAGAGCCAACACGGGAGGCTTTTTGGAATGTCTTTCGTCCTTCAGTTTATCTTTTATTACATCGTTAACTCGTTTTGCCGTACTCCAGTACTATCTGCAACTCGTTGCCTTGTACTAAAAGTAAACTGAAGGACTATTATCTGAGTGCGACGGAGCATCTGATTGTGCATCAATTACGGGAGCAAAAACAAGTTATAAAAGACCTCAATCTTGTCGCGGAAGCTGACGGTCAGCTGGTGGGGCATATCCTCTATGTCGCGTCGGAGATCACAGCAGACGGCGCTCGCCTGCCCAGTCTGACCTTTGGTCCCTTTAGCATCTCGCCGGACCAGCAAGGCCACGGTTACGGTCAGGCACTTTTGGAGCATTCGCTATCAGGCGGACCCAGAAGCTGATTATTTCTTGGTCAAGTTGTTCCAACCAGAAGCTTTAGATGACCGAGACTGGTGGTTTACAAATCCGCCAGGCTACACGGTGGATCAATCAGTCTTGGAAGAATTTGATAAAACCTTCCCTTTTAAGGAAAAGTTGGTCTTGCCTGGACAGCTAGGTCAGTAGGGAAAGTAAACCTGATAAGGCTTTCATTCTCAGCAGCTCTGCTATCTTTCAAAAAATAAAAAAAGTAAAGTAAAATAGCTTGACGGAGACTAGTAGATTTGATAAAATGGTAGACGGTATTGTTTACCCCATTTGAAAGGCCCCGGAACCTTCCAAATACCCGCGGACCGGAACATCCGCCCAGTAAACAAAAACGATTCGTATAGGAGAAATCATGAACAAAACAACATTTATGGCTAAACCAGGCCAAGTTGAACGTAAATGGTATGTAGTAGACGCTACTGATGTACCTCTTGGACGCCTTTCAGCAGTAGTTGCTAGCGTTCTTCGCGGTAAAAACAAACCAACTTTCACACCTCATACTGATACTGGTGACTTCGTTATCGTTATCAACGCTGAGAAAGTGAAATTGACTGGTAAAAAAGCAACTGATAAAATCTACTACACTCACTCAAACCACCCAGGCGGATTGAAATCAATCTCAGCTGGTGAATTGCGTTCTAAAAACGCTGTTCGTTTGATTGAAAAATCAGTTAAAGGTATGCTTCCACACAACACACTTGGTCGTGCACAAGGCATGAAATTGAAAGTTTTTGTAGGTGCTGAGCACACTCACGCTGCACAACAACCAGAAGTACTTGATATTTCAGGTCTTATCTAAGGGAAAGGACGTAATCTAAATGGCACAAGCACAATACACAGGTACTGGTCGTCGTAAAAACGCGGTTGCACGCGTACGTTTGGTCCCAGGTACTGGTAAAATCACAGTAAACAAAAAAGATGTAGAAGAGTACATCCCACACGCTGACCTTCGTTTGGTTATCAACCAACCATTCGCAGTAACTTCAACACAAGGTTCATACGACGTTTTCGTTAACGTGAACGGTGGTGGTTACGGTGGTCAATCAGGTGCGATCCGTCACGGTATCGCGCGTGCATTGCTTCAAGTAGACCCAGACTTCCGCGATTCATTGAAACGCGCAGGCCTTCTTACACGTGACGCTCGTATGGTTGAACGTAAGAAACCAGGTCTTAAGAAAGCACGTAAAGCTAGCCAGTTCTCTAAACGTTAAGAACCAGCTACAATACAGCAGAACACCACTTCATGGTTCACACCATGGGGTGTTTTTTAGTGCAAGTTTTAAAAAATTGCCACCAAATTCCCACCATTATTTTTTGAGGTTTCGATAGGTAATTTCTCCGACAGCTATTGGAACAACATTTGAAGTATTGACATAAGTCTTCGTTGTAATAGTATCACTATGTGTTAGAGCTTCAGAAATAGCCTCTAGTGATGTTCCTGCTAGTTTTGCAAGTGTTGCTCCAGTATGGCGTAATTTATGAGGCGTAGCGTGTGTCAGTTCTTTGTGACGGCGTTTGAATGACTTCATTTTGTTATTGAGATAATCAGCGTGTAATGGACTATTCACATTGCCTTTCATGTCGATATAAGTGAAGACATATTGTTCATCAGATTGGATAATACCAAATTTCGCTAGTTCGGCTTTCTGTTGCTTTTTCCAAGATTGTAGAAGGTCGATAAGTTCAGTTGGAATTCGAAATGTTGTTTTCTTATTCCCTTTAGTAGACTTAGGATTTTTGTATTTATCTAAGGCTTGAACTAATTGAATTTCCTGTTTCTTGATATTGATGTGTTTCCATTGCAATGCGTAGCTTTCGGATTTTCTATCTCCTAAGAAAAAGGTTGTATAGAATAATACGTAATCTTTGAATGAGAGTTTATTGTTTTCTAAATCCTCTTCAAAAGCTGTGAACCATGCTTGGAGTTCTTCTTGTGAGAGATATAAATCTTCATCGTTTTTCGCTTCTTGTAATTTGTTTTTCTTTGTAGACTTGATTCGCTTGATAGTTTTTGAAATCTTGTTGGACTCGATGTATTCTAACTCTTCTGCCCAATCAAAAATAGAATTGACATAGCTACGAATAACTTTAAAGTTTGCATATTCTTCGGATTTTTGTGTCAATAAATGTAAAACGACTTGCTTATTTTGATTGAGGAAATTAAGTGAAAAGTTCCCAAACATCGGTAAGATGTGTTTCCGAAAAACAATCTCGGTTCCGTCAATTGTGGCACGTGATGGTTGTTTTATTGTTGATGTTGTTTGACCAGCTTTGTAAAAATCCCACCAAACATGTTTGTAGAAGTCAGAAAATAATATATCTCCATTTGTTTCAAGAGAAGCTTCTAATTCTCCGCTTAGGATATTTTCTACTTTTGTGAGTATTTCTAATTCGGCTTGTTTTGCCTCCCTTCGAGTTTTGAAGGTCTTTTCATACATCTTACCAGTTATTTGCAGAAATGCTTTAGCTTCATCTGGGATGTACAGTCTAAGACGATAAGTATTATTTTTAGTTTTTGTAATTGACATAGTATTCTCCTTGTGAATTGAGCTAGAAAAATACCGTGGCTTTATTATAACAAACCACGGTAAAAATGCTACTGATTTTGTAACCAGCGATTGATTTCAGTTTTGTCAAATCGAACAGTTTTCTCAATACGAATGACTGGCAAACCCTTCCGAATCCAACTATCAAGTGTGTTGTTGGAGATTCCTAGATACTTGCAGGTTTGATGTTTATTCAGAAAAGGACTTTCGAGATTGCTGTTGTTCAACCTATTTTCGAATTCTTGCTTTATTAAATCAGCAATCAAAAGCTGGATTTGATGGATCTGCTCATCGGGTAGAATGACTTGCATTTTCTTGCCCCTTTCTAGTAATTTCTGAGTGTCGTCTTGAATCTAGATACTTTGCAAAGAAGTATGTTTTATCTACAATCAGTGACAATAACATCGGTCCTTTATCTCTAGCAAAGTTCACCAGAGTCTTAAATTCTGTAAAATTATATTCCTCAATGAGATCGATTATAGTTGCGAGAAACTGATCATTTGTATTGCTAATTAAAAATTTGTCTAACTCAAAACCACAACCTGATTCAATATCTTCAAGTTTGTATGGAGTTTTATCAGGATTTTCAGCATGTACAAAGTAGTCATACATTCCTTTTGGAGATAGTATCACTTCTACGTGTGCTGGGGTATTTAGTTTTTCTGTTAGAAGTTCTGAAACTTGAGAGTAGCTTTTTAAGGAATCAAAGAACAAAGCACCATGTTTGTGCGACTTCTTAAACTCTCCAGTTTGTCTATTGACATCTTTATCATGCCAAGGGCTTAGCACAAATGGGACATGAATTTCTTCAAGGATTTCTAAATAATTATCAGGAGTACTTTCTTGATAAAGTAAGAAGGCCCATTTGTTAGAACGTTTTTCCTTTGACATTATTTTCCTTTCTGATTAATGATTATTGATTCACTGGGGGTCGTAGTAACCCCAGTGAATCAAGTGAAAAAGCAGGGCTTTTGTCAGTCACTTTGTGAGACAAGCCCTGCTTTTTTATCGTTTTGAACCGAAAATCTGCATCCATCTACCAACCCTCATCGGTGAGGAAAAGTAATAGTTAGGATTATTATTTACGATTTCTTCAAAAATAATGGGCTCTGCTTGCTTATATAATTTTACTGAATCAACATTTACAGGTAATCGAAGTGCTACTTTGATGCTTTGATTTTGAACATTTACTGTGCAATGACTGACCGCATTGTTATATATTGTGAACTTATTTTGTTCCAATGTATCATTATTTACTTTATAAATAAACCATCTCATTCTTATAGTTTTATAGATTGAAACTAGCAAATTTATTGGTGAATCTTTGATGATCCTAAGGGTGAGTTCAATAAATAATAATACAATTATCAGTGATACAGAGGTTATAGTAATTGTGTTCAAAATTTCACTGCTCTCATAAAGTAGTCTGATATAACCAAAAAATTTTGTATCTCCTAGAAATAGGATTTTTTCTACGTTTTGAATACTTATTTGTTGCATTATCAGATTGATAATGAAGCTTAATATCGATATTTGAAGTAGAAAAATAATTAGATTGAAAGCTATATGAAAGTAATTGTTCTTTTTAGGCACTAGAGTATTCCTTTCTTTGTAAAATATGTTGGGCATAGTAATGGTAACACTTGATAGGGGTGTTCGCTATCTATAACTTGAATCAATCCAGTCCCTTTTCCAACTGGAATAACGATACCTTCGGGATCCAAATCTGGAAATAAAAACTGTGTAGTTTTTTTGTTGATGTTTCCGATTTGTATAAGTACATTTAGTTGTTCACGAACAGAGATTGGTAGTGTAGTATGGTCAAATCGTTGACTAACAAGTAACAAATGTACTTTAGTTGCACGACCCAATAAGGCTATTTGTGTAATTAATGAGAAAAAAGACTCTCGAATTTGTTTGTTCACCCCTTCTGAAAGTGCCAATACTTCATCTATGACGATGGTAATATGCTTGAATTTCTGGTTTGGATTTTCAAAAAGTAATTTCTGTCGCTCATATATAATATTCAAGCTATTACTGAGTTCTTCATTGACTTGAGATACAAAATCAGATTTAGAACGACTAAAACTTGGAGAGATGAATGGTACATTGTATTGAAATGCCCATCTCGAGGGGGTATCGAACTTTGGATCAACGATTATTAAATCGGAGAAATTTTTTAGTATTGTTAAAAAGTAAGTGAGTGCATAAGATTTTCCAGATCCAGAATTTCCTGCAATTGCAATCGATGTCACATTTTCATAGTTAATTTTGAGGTTCTTCATTATAGGAATGGTACTATTATCCTGTTTTTGAACAAAATCTTCTAAATTTGGGATAATCAGTCGTTCAGAAATTCCAATAACCCAGGGGAAAAAGAGACCTCTTTGTGTATGAATGTCCTCTGTTTCAAGTGCTATGAAATAAGCGGAATTTTGTTTCAATAGAGTGTATCGGGGGAATAGTGTAGCATTTGCTATAAGGTAGATTTTTTGATAAAGACTATCATCTATAATAAAGCTTGCAGGCATCCTTGGAATAAACAGGAAACCTTCCTCCTGAACTCTAATTGAAAAACTATTTGAGTAACTTGTTTCGCCTTGTATCAAGCTCCCCAAAGCCATATTCAGGCTTTGGAGGAGATATTGCTCTAATTGTTTATTCTTCATCATTTAATCTCTTTTAGATTATTTGCTTTGAAATACACATTATTACCAACTTCGCAGGCTTGCAAATCATCAAATTGAATGATAGACATGTAACCTGGTAAGTCAACATCAGTAGTGAACTTGACGGAAAATGGTGGTAGACCTTTTTGTGAAAACCAAGCTCGGTACGCGATAATTTCACCTGTCGGTCTTTTGTTTTCAAATTTTAATACAGGTTCTAGTTTTGTACTAATATTATAAATTGCTTGTTTAAGATCGATATACTCAGATGCAATTGTTGCAGAGTAACCATTTTGTTTATTTTTACGTTTCATATTCGTGTCCTCGTAATTCATATTTTTTGTCTTGGCCTCGACATTGTCATTGTACTACATGAGAGAATTTCTATTTCGATGTATTGAGAAATTTGCAGTGGGACTGCAAAAATTTCTAAAATTCTGTATGATACCGAATTTGCTATTGCTAATTTTTTTTTCACAGCTATAATTATTAGTGTAAATATTATTTATTACAGTATCGCCATTCATGCTACAGCACACGTGTGTTGTGAAAAAACCTGTAGTGGTAGATTGATTAGCTGTTAAAGAGAAGACCGAAGGTGTTCTTGTTGGTTAGTTGATCATGGTTTATGTGCAAGGAAAACAAATGGGTACAAGGCTATGGCTCGTTTTCCGGCTTATGTTCAGCCTGCATGCTATTATGACGATGATTGTGTTATTCATTGGAAGGGTACTTCCAGTGAATAACATGGGAGGAGACATTATTTGCTCTTTAGGAGCGTTTCAGGAGACCTAGAAAATTAGGTCGAAACCATGGCTTTTTTGTCGTGCCCTGAAACGGATTCTAGGGAGCTTTTTTTGTTTTTCTTAATATGATATGAAAGGAGTGAAAAATATGAGACACTTACGATTGATAAGCTCACAAAAACTGAGCGAATGAAATATTTTTTTGAATACTAAACTGCAAATTCTTAAATATTAAATTAATTGTTTTATGACACTTTTCTTAAATGAAAAGTGTTTTTTTATTATTCGAAATCAATAGAAAGGTCTTGTTATGAAAGTGATTCAACAATTATATTTAAAAAAATTAGGTCAACAAATTCGAAATCAAATGAAAGAAAAAAAATTAATGTTAAATACTTTTGAAGATAGAGAAATACGAATTTCTATATCCACGGTTTCAAGAGTTATTCATGCCAAGAATAATATCAAAATTATATACTTGCCTCTCTTTTTAGAGATTCTCGAAATTGATACACTACTTGAATTCTATTTTTTTGATGATCATTTTTGTTTTGAACTAATTGAAAACACTCTTGATTTAATAGTTCATAATCCAAATTCTAAATTGTACAGAAGATTTGCAAAGTTACTGAGAAGAAAGTACCCAGATTTTGACAGATTAACTACTTATGCGCTTGCTAGAATCTATTTTTTAGATAATAAAAATGAACTTAATAAAAAATTGAACTGTTTTGTTGATAAATTGCTTTTAGAGGATAGACATTCTTACGAAGTCGCAGAAGCATATGCAGAGTGGGTTGATGACATTCTTACTGATTTTTAACAATAAAAAATGAGCAGGATCACGCTGCTCGTTTATGTGTATTTGCTACTAATCGTTTTCTCCGGCTTTTAGAATTGCATCGAAAATTAATAAATACTCTTTGCGTTTGTTACTGCTTAGATTTGATAAGTTTGTCTGCAAGGTGTCGAGTAAGGGATCTATCGGTTTGTCGATTGCTTGATAGTCATTGAAGAAAGTTGTTGTTGAAATGTTGAAGGCGCTAATTAATTTATCTAAGGTATTAACCTTGATGTTTGAACGTTCTCCACGTTCAATTTTTGCGATCGAAGACACATCGATATTGGCTGCTTCGGCTAATTGCTCTTGTGTCAGTTGAAATTCTTTTCTTAACTTTTGTACCTGTTTTGCAACATATTGATCAAGGGTCATTTCCTATCCTCCTATCCTCTAAGGATATATGTTTTTAAGGACAGTTAAAAGGTCTCAAGAGGACTATAAAAATAGACTTATAAGGATAGTTTGTGTTATAATAGCTTTAATAAAAATATAGGAGAACAATATGAATAAGAAGATAATCCTTAATAGCTTATTGGTGCCGTTAGTTGCGTCGACTGGAGTGGTAGTTCAGGCAGAACAAGTAGATACTACCAACGTTCCAGAAACAGTTGTTGAGAACTCTGCTCAAAGTACAGATGCTACAACAGTTCCTACAAAGGGAGAAGTAGAACAAGCTAAATCCGAATTAGATGCGGCTAATACTGCGGTCGCAACTCAGGAAGCAGTTGTTGAAAAACAGCAACATGCGGTCAATACAGAAGCGGTTGCCGTAACGACAGCCAAAGAAGAATTAACATCAGCGAAGTCAATTGCAGAAAATGCAACTGATGAAAATATCGCTGCTGCATCACAAGCGGTAACTGAAGCTGAAACCAAAGTGACAGAAACTGAACAAGCTATCGTTAAAGCGCAGAATGTTGTAAGTGAACAAGAATCGGCTATTGCTACACAGGAATCGATTGTTTCTTCTGCACAGGAAAATGTTACTTCTAAACAAGCAGAGGTAACTTCAGCACAAGCAGTTGTTGATTCTGCCCAAGCTAGTCTTGACGGAACAGGTGCAAGCAAAGTGATTGCAGCTCAGGAAACCGCTCAAAACAATGTTACAACCGCTGAAACTGCGGTATCTACTGCACAAGATGAATTGGCTTCTGCCCTTGAAACAGACGCTGCACGTGCAATCTCTATCATTGAAAAAGAGAGAGCTGTAACATCTGCACAAGAAACAGCAACCACAGCAGAGGCAACATTGGAAGCTGCTCAATCAACTGCAGTGAGCACACAAGCGACCTTGGATTCTGCTACAAGTGCTTTGGCAACTGCAAAAGTGGATTATGATTCAATTAATACCATTTTTGTATCAGATGAATATGTACAAGCACTGAAAAACTATGAACTTGGTCTCAAAGGACAATATGACCGTGCGGCTGCTATTGCTGAACTCAAAGCACTGAATGCTTCCCTCCGCGTCGCTAACACTTACAAATCGAATGCAAATGACAAATTGGTGACTATTTCTGATGTAAACAATCTTTCAGAAGCTACGATTACAGAATTGTCTCTATTTGCTTCTGACCTTATGAACCAGGTTCGTGCTAAGTTTGGAACACCTCTTACTGCTGTAACTACAAGTAGTGTAGCTGTTGCTGACATGGTAACAGACATTTATGTTTCAGATAACTATGGATGGACAAGTATTGTTGAAGGAAGTCACAATGACAATGCCCTTGATACAACTGGTGACCGTTTCAATGTTGCAGTTGGGGAAAACTTGAATACCTGGTCTCGTACAACAACATCCACCAATCTGGATTACCTAAAATCATTGATTTACCAATCTATGGTGGAATTCCTTTATAATGGCCGTGAGTGGTTGCATGCCCGCTCAATCGCTGGTGTGGATGATATTGGTGTAACTACTAGCTATATCGGTGTCGATATTTCATCCGTAGCTGGTGCGACAAGCGTACACGTAAATGATGTTGACTCTAATTCGTTATTTACAGGGAATGCCTTCAGTACCACAGCTATCGCTAATCCAAATGATAGCGCGACTATCCGTAGCACTTACGAACAGGCACAATCTGCTTACAATACTGCGTTGACTACCAACCAGAAAGCACAGAATGCTCTTGCTACTGCCAAAGATACAAATACAACAGCTCAGGCAACTCTCGCAACTGCGCAAGCAGAACTTTCTAAAGTTCTTGCAACTGCGGAACAAGCACCTGCTGCTCGTATTAAATTGGCGACAGCTCAGGCAACTCTCGCAACTGCGCAAGAAACTCTTCGACTTGCAAATGAAGCCGTGGCTAACTTGAACGCAAGTATTCAAGAAAAACAAGCAACATTGGCAGCTGCTAAAGCAGTTCTTGCAGAAAAAGAAGCAGCACTCGCAACAGCAAAATCAGAGTTGGCAACAGAAGTAGCTACTTTGGACAATTTGAAAAATCAAGTTGCTTCATCAAAAGCTACGATTACAGCTCTTGAAAATGAACTAGTAACTGCAAAACAATTATTGGCAACAGCAAAAACTACTCTAGCTAATCTGCAAAATGCACCTGCCTTGTTGGCAGCAGCACAGAGCAAGTATGATCAAGCTAACACAAGTTTGACAAGCAAAGTAGAAGTTCTTAATAAAGAATTGGCACTCCTTGCAGATTTGAAAGCGACTCAAACGATTAGTGAAGAAAACTACACTGCCCTTTTGAATGCTTACAATGCTTACCTTGAAGAAGTAGCTGCTAAAGAACTTAAAGAACGTTTGGACGCAGAATACAAGGCTATCATTGACAATAATGGAACACCTGTTCCTGTTGTAGATGAAACTGGAAAAGTAGTAGGTTATACAGATTCTAACAAGTCTGTTGCTCCTAAAGCAGCTGCTATGACTACCCAAGCAAGCACAAAGGCTTTGACGACTCAGAAAACCTCTCAGCCAGCAACTAAGACGTTGCCGTCAACAGGTGATACATTCAGCCTAATGAGTTTAATCGGAGTTGGTTTGTTGAGTCTGGCACCGGTTGCTCGAAAACGGAAGTGATTGATTTCCAGTTGGCTTTAGACTAACTATGTGAAAATAAAAAAAGGTTAACATCTCGTAGTGTTAATCTTTTTTTGATTTTAAGCTATACTAATTATGCTCATTACTATATTTATGCTATTACAATTTAAAAATTCATATGCCTTTTGCTCCAATACAACAGGATGGAATAAAAAATGCTATAATAAGATATAAGAATATGTAGATCTTCTAGGAAGTTGGTTTATATTACTTTGATAGGCTGATATTTGCAAAGGAAGTATCCTCGACAGAAAGGAGTAGATGCTATGTTGGAAAAATTCAGGAATTATTAGCCCAATTTGGGCTTCATAAATGATATGGAATCATTTCTATGCACAGAAATAAATTTTATACACTTTTACAAAAATAATCAAATTTTATAATGGAGTGTAGTAGAATATATATTTTAAAGGATAGTGAATATGGTAAAGAAAAAAGTATTTGTTATTATGCCGTTTCAAAATGAATTTTTTGAAGTTTATGATATGCTTAAGTCAAAGTTTTCCGAAGATTTTGAGTTTACTAATGCAGGTGATGAGGGGAATCAGCAAAATATTTTAATGGATATCATTCAACCAATTTATGAGTCGGACATAGTAATTGCAGATTTAACAGGATTGAATCCGAATGTTATGTATGAGCTCGGTTTGGCTCATTCATTTAACAAGAAGACTATTGTGATAACAAAAGATGATTTGTCTCAGCTTCCTTTTGATTTAAAACAATATAGAGCTAAGGATTATGATACCCATTTTTTACGTTTTGAGGAGTTATTAAATTATTTGAAAACAAACTTATATGGTGCTATTTCAAATGAAGTTGGGTTTAGCAATCCTGTAAGAGATTTTCTTAGGTCAGAAAATATAAATAATGTTCCTTGGTTTGCAGAAAGAAATATTACCGAATTGTCTGAGGAGAGTGACAAGGGCTTCATTGATTTTTTGGCAGATATTGAAGAAACTACTGGCAAATTTACAGAGGTTATGACAGAGTTGACACAAGACATTGGTACTATGGGAGATGAAGTCTCAAAAACTGGAGCTGAGATTGAACGAGTCAACAAAAAAGGAGGATCAGGGACTGCATCCTTCGTTAGAAAAGAGACAAAAAAAGCAGCAACACATGTAAATAATTTTGGTAAAAAATTAGATAAACATATTAATGAACTTTCTATACTTTGGGATATAATCGAATCGAATTCTGCAGGTTTGTTGGATAATGAATTTGCTACCTCAGATAAGAATCTTGATGATTTAAAAGCATTTATTACCTCTTTTTCACCTCTGCAAGGGGCAATATCAGAAAGTAACGAATCCGTAAAAACTATGAAGCAAAGCCTAAACAATAGCATCGGGTTAGAAAGAAGTCTAAACCAAGCTATCAGAGATGTCTGCTCAGGTCTAGATGCTTATCTAACACTTACTGAACGTTTTAATAATTCAATTGATATTTTATTGAAGAAAAGTAGATTTATCATCAAGTAACTTTGCAATTATTTGTCATAAAAATGTCCTTACATAAAAGTAAACAGCACTCTTGAAGTACAATCAGGAGTGCTGTTATTGTGATGTATTGATGATGAAACTAACTAATACTAATAGTTAGTTCTTGATTTAGAGCAAAAGCGATTTTACTCATGGTTTCGATGCTGGTATTGTTTCCTCGCTCAATACGAGCTATGGTTGACTGTGGAACATGTGAGAGCTCTGCTAGTTCACGTTGAGTAAGTCCAGCTTTTTGGCGTGCATTATAGACAGCGAGAGCACTCTCTAAGATAGTTTTTTCTGCCAAATAGCCAGATTTGAAGTCATCGTTTTTCAGTTCTTTATTCAAAAAATCATCAAAATTAATGTTTGCCATTATTATTCTCCTCAAATTCTTTTTTTAATGTCTTAGCGTGCTTGATTTCAGCAGTAGGTGTCTTTTGTGTTTTCTTAGTAAAACCATGCGTGATGATGAAACGATCGTTAACAACATGGAAATAAAGGGCGCGCTGAATATTACTGGACACTTTGGAACGGATTTCAAAGATGTCGCTATCTAACTTTTTAACCCATTCCATGCGTTGTGCAACCAACAAGCCCTGTTCTTGAATCATGCTGATAGTCGCTAGGAGTTTCTGTTTATCTTTTGTTGGAAGGCTTTGTAAGAACTCGATAAATTCAGTTCGACCATTTGGACGTGTGTAAAATTCAAATTTTGGATGTTTCATTGTATCTCCATGATAGCATATATTGTTCATTTGTGCAATTATTAGTGGTGTGAACTTTTCGGTATAAATTAGCTCAATTCGTATATTTTGGGGGTAAAATTCACACCATTCAAATGAAACTAGTTGAAATTGGATGAAATTTTTAGGTTTGAAAACCTGTGAAAATGTTGAGATTAAAAGCTTTTGAAATTTATTCAAACAAAAGTTTTTAAAACCAGGTCTTAAGAAAGCACGTAAAGCTAGCCAGTTCTCAAAACGTTAATCCAAACGTTATGTGGACAACATTTGTGCCGACTTTTTGGTTCAAATTGGTTCAAATGTTTACTCGCTTAATGAGTTCAATAAATTTAAGGCATCAGCATCTTGCTGGTGTCTTTTTTCTGGCATTAATTCTAGATAATACTGTTGTGTTGTTAAGATTGAGTTATGACCTAGACGACGAGAAATATAGTCTAGGCTAATATCTTTTGAAAAGAGAAATGAGGCATGCGTGTCACGAAGTCCATGAAATGTCGTTTCTGTTAATCCCAACTGTTTTAACGGCTTTTGAAGTTGACCAGCTTGCTTGAATCCATTCCAATCAAAGATATAGCCTTCTTTTGTTTGTGCAAGTTTTGTCACAGCTTGATAAACATCTTCGTTGATGGAAATATCACGCTTAGAATGTTTGGTTTTAAGCTGGGTATCGTCATTAGTTGGACTAATTGATCGAAGAATTTTGATACCATATTCAAAAATATCTTCTTTTTTAATTCCTAAAAGTTCTCCACGTCTTGCTCCTGTCTCAAGGGCGAGAACAACAAGAACATTAAATTCATCCTCAGTATGACTTAGGCAGTATTGTCTGAGTTTTTTAAATTCTGTGATAGATAGTGGAATATTTCGTTTAGCTTGTTCTTGCCCTCTTGCTTTTAAAAGATGACCAAAGTCATTGCTAATCAAACCACGAGCATACGCATATTTCAATGAACCACGGATTTTAAGAACAAGTTCTTTTACTGTTTTTTTAGAGTGGGTTTCAGCATATTGGTCGATTTCTTTTGCATGACGAGATCGTCAAGGTGTTTAAGTTGAATACCATCCAAAAGGTCATCAACTACTACGAGAGTTCGTTTATAGTTTATAAAGGTGGCTTCGCGAACGTCATTTTTCTTGACCGTATGGACCCAATTTCTATAAAAATCAGGAAATAGGGTGGATCGTTCGGCAATGTTCTTGCCACGACCTTTTTTAAGTTCCATTTCTAATGTCCAAAGCTCAGCATCTTTCTGTTGCTAAAGGTTTTGGTTTCTCGTTTATATTCTCCTTTCTTATAAAGTGATACAGTTGCACGGTAAGAGTTACCACGTTTTGTTATTGTTGCCATTTTATCAGCCTTTCTATAAAAAATGATTGATAAAATAGACTAGTCACATATAGGATATATGAAAAATCTAATTTTATCAATCATTATCCGTCAATCGCAGTGGCTTTCAATAAATTTAATCAGTTTTGACTTCAAATAGCGCTCTTGTTTTCCCACCATAAAGTATTGAAAGTCTGGGTGGCTTCTGATGTACTTATCAAATGATTTAGGATCTATTCCAAGTAGTTCCGCTGCTTGTTGTCTATTTAACAGAAGAGGAGAATTATTTTGAGGTAACATATAGAATTCCTTTCATTTTCTAGAAGATACAAGTGTTATGCCACATGTGTAATGAATTGAGGATAGATTTTTGAAAAATGTGCAATGTTGCCTAGCGTTTCAATAAAATATAAGCGTAGGAACGAGGAAATTCCTCTGGTCTATTGTGTCCCAGAGCCTTTGTCACAATTTTACAAGCTTTTCTGAACTAACTCTTTACGCAGATGGATAACTTCTTTACGATTTCTAATCTTGGAAATTTCGCGTGCTACACTGCGATAAACACGCTCTGCATACTCAGCACGATACTTATGTGGCTTTAATGCAGTAGGAACTTTCTTTCCATCAAAATCGTCGAGAATTAAATCTTTGGGTACATGAAACACTCTCTTTTCTCCTGCTCGTTGGAAAATAGCGACTAACCACTCTTCCTCCTCTTGACTAGTGGCCATGATTGGAGACCAGCGATCTCTGCGTCCTTTTGTGTGATGTTTACGGCCGTCTAAATTTAAATACCAACGACCATCACGGCCGCGTTGCATAGCATCACCAGTGACGTGGATCAGTTCACTTTTACGTAAGCCTGTTGCGACAACTACTTTATGCCAGTAGTCGTTATTTTTGTTGGATAAACGATAGTCTATATGTAATACACGATTGTTCATGCGATTTGCACGTGTACGTGGTTGTGTAGCGATGAAATTAGTTGAGGAAACTCCGAGAACTTTGGCCAATGCTGCTTTGTAGGTAGCTTGTGTATATGGACTTAAAGTCTGTGGAATAAGTGAAGGGCAGGAGATTTCGATATTTTCTGCCTATTTTTAGTTATTCTACTGATGTTATTATTGAGATAATCTCATTTTTGATGAGATACGTGTTTAGCGTGAGTAAACTATCGTTACTCATCGCTAAACACGTAGGCTTGCAGCCCAAAAAGAAAGCTCGATGCTTTCTTTTTTTCTTGCAGTCGGTTCTAACGAACCGATGTTTTGCGAACCGCGCAAAACCTGCTCGCGAAGATTGCTCGTATAATAAAGGTGTAATTATCATTTAAAATAATGTTCAAATTTCCAACATATTCTTGTTTATTTTTGATATAATGTAAAAAAACAACAAAGGATTAAACATGAATAAACGAGAACGACTAGAAGAAATTACACGATTGGTAAATAAAAAAGGTACGGTTCGAATCTCTGAGATTGTTGAATTGCTAAATGTTACTGATATGACCGTTCGACGTGATTTTATAGAATTGGAAGAGCAAGGAGTTTTAACCAAAATCCATGGCGGTGCTAGAAGTAATAAGGCTTTTCAATATCGGGAATATTCTCATTCTGAGAAACACATTCAAAATAAGGAAGCCAAGCAAGAGATAGCAGAAAGGGCAGCACAACTGATAGAAGATGGCGACACGGTATTTTTAGGTCCAGGAACAACAGTTGCCTTTCTGGCTGAGGCCATTAAAAATCCTCGTCTCACTGTCATCACAAACTGTATGCCAGTTTTTACAATCTTATCTCAAAAGAAGACAGAGGATTTTCAAGTCTTTCTTCTTGGAGGAGAATATCGCCAAGTGACAGAATCGTTTGTAGGAGAAATTACCAATACAAGTTTAGAAAAAATGCGATTCAGCAAGATTTTCTTTTCAGGTAACGGACTTAAGGGAAGTGATGTCATGACTTCCACTCTAGCGGAAGCCTATACGCAAAACATTGCCATCAAACATTCTTTAGAAAAATATCTACTGCTAGATGCCTCGAAAATTGGCAAAGATGATTTTACTTCCTTTTGTGATTTGAATGATGTAACTGCTCTAGTGACAGATATGAATGCAAAGGATGAAAATTACCAATTATTACATAACCACATTGAAATTATTTCTACAAAATCATAAAGTTATCAAAACCAACAGCAAAATGTTGGTTTTTTGTTTGCATACTAAAAAAATAAACAAAAATAAAACAAAATATGTTGACTTTATGTTTGTTTGGTTGTATAATTTAAACATAAAAAGCGAAAACGCTTTTTCTAAGTTTTGCAAAACAACGATTTTCTGCCACATATGGCTACAACTTTCTATTTTTGTTAGGAGATAGGTTATGACAATCATTATCGGTGCTGATCCAGCGGGCTCAAAACTAAAAGACCTTATTAAAGATTATTTACAAGAAAAATCATATGACTTTAAAGATGTCAGTGATGGAAGTGATTTTGTTGACACAACTTTGGCGGTAGTTGCAGCAGTCAATCAAGAGGAAGGAAATCTTGGTATTGTGATTGATGCTTATGGTGTTGGTCCATTTATGACCGCAACTAAAGTCAAAGGCATGATTGCTGCAGAAGTTTCAGACGAACGTTCTGCCTATATGACAAGAGGACACAACAATTCGCGTATTATTACAATCGGTAGTGAGATTGTAGGAGAAGGAATTGCCAAAAATATTGTTAAAGGATTTGTTGAAGGTGAGTATGATGGTGGCCGTCACCAAATTCGTGTCGATATGCTAAATAAAATGTGCTAATTGTTGTAAATAAAGGAGAATAAGAGATGAAAATTGCAATCGGTTGTGACCACATTGTAACGTATGAAAAAATCGCTGTGGTAGATTATTTGAAAAATCAAGGCTATGAAGTATTGGACTTTGGGACTTATGACAATGTCCGTACTCATTACCCAATCTTTGGTAAAAAAGTTGGTGAAGCTGTTGCAAGCGGACAAGCAGATTTGGGAATTTGTATCTGCGGAACAGGTGTTGGCATCAACAATGCGGTGAATAAGGTACCGGGTGTTCGATCAGCCTTGGTTCGTGATATGACCTCAGCACTTTACGCTAAGGAGGAGTTAAATGCCAACGTCATTGGTTTTGGAGGAAAGATTACAGGTGAGTTGCTCATGTGCGACATCATTGAAGCCTTCATTAAAGCAGAATACAAACCAACTGAAGAAAATAAACGTTTGATCGAAAAGATTGCTGCAGTTGAAACGCTCAATCAAGAGCAGGCTAATCCAGAGTTCTTTACTGAATTTCTTGAAAAGTGGGACCGTGGAGAATACCACGACTAGGAGGTTCACATGATTTTGACGATCACTTTAAATCCGTCGGTTGATATTGCCTATCAATTGGATACCTTTCAATTGGATACGGTCAATCGAGTAGAAAAAGTTCAAAAAACAGCTGGTGGTAAGGGGCTCAATGTGACACGGGTTTTGAAACAAATCGATGAAGGTGTTGTGGCAACTGGTTTTATCGGTGGTGAACTTGGAAATTATGTAAAGAAACAACTCACTCGAAATGATATTAAAAATTCCTTTGTGGAAATTGGGAACGAAACACGTAATTGCATTGCGATCCTTCACGATGGCCAACAGACAGAGATTTTAGAACAAGGACCTACTATTCAAGAACATGAAGCCTTGAATTTTATCGAACATCTAGAAATTATTCTGAACAATATAGATGTTGTTGTTATTTCAGGAAGTTTGCCTAAGGGACTTGCTAGCAACTACTATGTTAAGGTAATTGAACTTTGTAAAAAATGCGGTGTAGCTGTTGTTCTGGATTGTTCTGGTGAGGCACTGAAAAAAGTTTTAGAAAGCCAGCAGAAGCCGACAGTTATTAAGCCGAATACAGAAGAGTTATCACAGTTAATTGGCAAAAATGTCACAGATGATATTCAAGAATTAAAAGCAGTTCTATCTGGTCAATTATTCCAAGGAATTGAATGGATAGTCGTATCCTTGGGTGCAAAGGGAGCTTTTGCCAAGCACAATGACAAGTTCTATCGTGTGAAAATTCCAAAAATAAATGTCGTCAATCCAGTAGGTTCGGGTGACTCAACTGTTGCAGGTATAGCAGCTAGTTTGAAACATGCATTACCTGATGTAGAACTACTAAAAAATGCAAATGTTTTGGGTATGTTAAATGCTCAGGAAGAACAGACAGGTTATGTCAACTTAGAACATTCAGAAGTATTGTATTCTCAAATCGAAGTCGAGGAGGTTTAAGATGGTAGTAACAGCAGAAAAAAGAAAATATATGGAAAAAGTCAGCAATGAAGCAGGAGTCATTTCAGCTCTTGCCTTCGACCAACGTGGAGCCTTGAAAAAAATGATGGCAAAACATCAGGCAGAAGAACCTACTGTGGAGCAGATGGAAGAGCTAAAAACTCTAGTTTCTGAAGAATTAACACAGTTTTCTTCCTCAATTCTGTTAGATCCAGAGTTTGGTTTGCCAGCTTCACGCGCCCGCGATGAGCAATGTGGATTACTTTTGGCTTATGAAAAAACTGGCTATGACACCAGCTCTACCAGTCGTTTGCCAGATTGCCTAGTAGAGTGGTCTGTAAAACGACTAAAAGAAGAGGGGGCAGATGCCATTAAGTTTCTACTCTACTATGACGTTGATGGTGATTCATACGTTAATCTTCAAAAACATGCTTATATTGAACGCTTAGGTTCAGAATGTCAGGCAGAAGGTTTGCCATTCTTCTTGGAGATTTTGAGCTATGATGAAACGATTGAAGACAATGCTAGTGTTGAGTTTGCGAAAGTTAAACCTAGAAAAGTAAATGAAGCCATGAAAGTCTTTTCGGATGAGCGTTTTGGAGTAGATGTTCTCAAGGTAGAAGTACCTGTGAACATGAATTTTGTAGAAGGCTTTGGAACAGGGGAAGTCGTTTATACAAAAGACGAAGCAGCCGAATATTTCCGTCAACAAGAAGCATCAACTCATTTGCCATACATTTATCTAAGTGCAGGTGTTTCTGCAAAACTCTTCCAAGATACTCTAGTGTTTGCACATGAAGCAGGTGCTAAATTTAATGGTGTTCTCTGTGGTCGTGCAACATGGGCAGGTGTTGTGCCAGTTTACATCGAACAAGGAGAAGAAGCAGCACGTGAATGGTTACGAACTGTTGGTCGTGAAAATATTGAAGGACTTGATGCGATCTTGTCTCAAACTGCTACTTCTTGGCTAGAAAAATAATATAAAAAATAACCATTTTCTTAAAAGAAAGGGTTTACATTTTCTGAGAATATGCTATAATAATCTCATCAGTAAGAATAGGGTGGATTGTAACTAATTCGATTAGGCAAGACTACAAATGGATTTGAGAGTAGAATATTCTCGGTTTGTTTGTAGTCTTTTTTTGCTTAAAAATATAGGAGGGATTTATGTTTAGGATTATACAGTCACTAAATAATAACGCTGCTCTGGTGAAAAATGAACATGGGGAACAGGCAGTCGTGATGGGATTAGGTATAACCTTTCAAAAGAAAAAGGGAGATCTAATTGTTCAGGATAAGATAGAAAATATCTTTTCGCTAAAAAATGATGAGGCCAAGGAAAACTTTCTAACCTTATTAAAAGATATTCCCTTAGATTTTATTTCAGCAACCTACACGGTTATCAATCATCTCGTAGCAACCTATCATTACCCTGTACAAGAATATCTATATGTGACACTGACAGATCATATCTATTGTGCATATCAGGCGGTTTTAAAGAATACTTATCAAGAAAGTAAGTTACCCAATATTTTAGCCGAATATCCATTGGAATATAAAATGGCGCGTGAAGCCTTAGCTATGTTTCGTGAAAAGTTGCTAAAAGAACTTCCGAATGATGAGATTGGTAGAATTGCACTTCACTTAATTAATGCAAAGGGTGAAACCATTCATCCCACAAGTGAAGAACAGGACATCAGCAAAAAAATTATAACGGATGTTGAACAAATTCTAACGGAGAATGGGATTAAACGCACAAAAGAAAATAGCAATTTTTATGATCGTTTTATGATCCATCTGTCCTATTTTCTGAATTACTTAGATCGATCCCATCAGTCAAATGAATCGATTGCTAGTTTGGAACAGTATATCAAGCTCCAGAATCCAAGAGCTTACCTGATTGGAAGTCAGATTTTTGAGATGATCACATCATTGGTTGATGAACCTGTAAATGACAGTGAAAGGTTCTATATTGTGTTACATATTCAACGGTTATTGTAAATCAATTCAATTTTAAAAGGAGGTCCATATTATGAACAGAGAAGAAATTACGTTATTAGGTTTTGAGATTGTTGCGTTCGCTGGTGATGCTCGTTCTCGTTTGATGGAGGCACTGGCTGCTGCTCAAAAAGGTGATTATGCAAAAGCAGAAGAACTAGTTGAAGCTGCCAATGCTTGTATTGTTGAAGCTCACCATGCTCAGACAAGTTTGTTACAAAAAGAAGCGGCTGGTGAGGATTTAGCCTTTAGTGTGACGCTCATGCATGGTCAAGACCATCTCATGACAACGTTGTTATTGAAAGATATGATGAGTCATATGATTGAACTTTACAAACGAGGTGATAAGTAATGAATAAATTGATTGAATTCATTGAGAAAGGGAAGCCTTTCTTTGAAAAGATTTCGAGAAACCCTTATTTAAGGGCTATCCGTGATGGTTTTATCGCTGCCATGCCGGTTATCTTGTTCTCAACTCTCTTTCTAATGGTAGCATTTGTACCTAATATCTTTGGATTTACTTGGTCTGATGAAGCAGTTGCGGCTATCATGAAACCTTACGGTTATACAATGGGTATTGTAGCTGTCTTAGTTGCAGGAACGACCGCAAAATCTTTGACAGATGCGTTTAACCGTCAAGTGCCAAAAACCAATCAGATTAACTTCATTTCAACCATGATTGCCTCAATTTCAGGTTTCTTATTACTGGCTTCTGATGGTATTGAAGGTGGATTTGCCAATGGTTACATGGGAACTAAGGGACTTTTGACAGCCTTTCTGGCAGCCTTCATTACGGTTAATATCTATAAGGTCTGTGTGAAAAACAATGTTACCATTCGTATGCCAGACGAAGTTCCACCGAACGTATCCCAGGCATTTAAAGATGTGATTCCATATGCATTGTCTATCTTTGTCTTGTATGGAATTGATCTTGTGACACGTCAATTCCTTGGAACAAACGTTGCTGAGGCGATCCTGAAATTATTTGAGCCTCTATTTACAGCCGCAGATGGTTATGTTGGTATTACAATTATCTTTGGTGCCTATGCTTTGTTCTGGTTTGTAGGGATTCATGGTCCATCTATTGTGGAACCAGCAATTGCAGCCATTACTTATGCCAATATTGAAACCAACTTCCAGCTTCTACAGGCGGGTCAACATGCGGACAAAATCCTGACTTCAGGTACTCAAATGTTTATCGTAACAATGGGTGGTACAGGTGCTACCTTGGTTGTGCCATTCATGTTTATGTGGTTGACTAAGTCTAAACGAAATAAAGCAATTGGACGTGCTTCAGTTGTTCCAACTTTCTTTGGTGTAAATGAACCGATCTTGTTCGGTGCACCACTTGTACTCAACCCAGTATTCTTTGTTCCATTCATCTTAGCTCCAATTGCTAACGTATGGATTTTCAAATTCTTTGTTGATACGTTAAAAATGAATAGTTTCAGCGTCAACTTAGCATGGACAACTCCAGGACCGTTGGGGATTGTAATGGGAACAAACTTTGCTCCACTCGCCTTTGCACTAGCTATCTTATTGGTAGTTGTCGATGTACTTATCTATTATCCATTCTTGAAAGTTTACGATGAGCAAATTCTTGCTGAAGAACAATCAGGGAAAGTAGAAAATAGCTTAAAAGAGAAAGTGGCAGCCAACTTTAATACTGCCAAAGCCGATGCTATTCTTGAAAAAGCTGCAGTCGATACCGAAATTTCTGAACAAACCAACGTTCTGGTACTTTGTGCAGGGGGTGGTACAAGTGGATTGCTTGCCAATGCTCTAACTAAAGCTGCAAAAGAATATGGTGTTCCAGTTACAGCTACAGCAGGAAGCTATGGGGCGCACCGTGAGATTTTGCCAGAGTATCAATTAGTCATCCTTGCACCTCAAGTGGCATCAAACTACGATGACATTAAACAAGAAACCGATGCATTGGGTATTAAACTTGCCAAAACTGAAGGGGCTCAATACATTAAACTCACTCGTGATGGTCAAGGTGCTCTTGACTTTGTCAAACAACAGTTTTAGAACCTGTATTCACAGTTCAGCACTTCCATCTAAGGCTAGTTTTTCAGCTACTCATCGTTAGTTTTTTTCAAAATACAGTCAGTATTCCCTCAAAAAAACGCCTTGATTAGCGAAAAACTATCTCTTATATACAAGCACTTCACTTGTGAATACAGGTTCTTAATCAAAAGGGGAGGGAGTTATCATCTCCAACTCCTACCCCTTTATTTATTTTTGATAGAAGAAGGTAGGCATATGGTTAAAACATTACCGAAAGATTTTATATTTGGTGGAGCAACTGCTGCATATCAAGCAGAGGGTGCTACACAGACGGATGGAAAAGGTCGTGTTGCGTGGGACAAGTATCTAGAAGATAATTACTGGTACACTGCGGAACCAGCTTCTGATTTTTATAATCGTTATCCAGTTGATTTAGAACTAAGTGAACAATTTGGGGTAAACGGCATTCGTATTTCAATTGCGTGGTCTCGTATTTTCCCAACAGGCTTTGGAGAAGTGAATCCAAAGGGAATAGAGTATTACCATAAATTATTTGCGGAATGCCGTAAACGTCACGTAGAACCATTTGTAACGCTTCACCATTTTGATACACCAGAAACGCTACATTCTAATGGTGACTTTCTGAATCGAGATAACATTGAACACTTCGTCAATTACGCAGCGTTTTGCTTCAAAGAATTCCCTGAAGTGAATTACTGGACAACCTTTAATGAAATCGGTCCAATTGGTGACGGACAGTATCTTGTAGGTAAGTTCCCGCCAGGGATTCAGTATGACTTAGCTAAGGTATTCCAATCTCACCACAATATGATGGTTTCACATGCTAAGGCGGTTAAGCTCTACAAGGATGCTGGATATAGCGGAGAAATTGGTGTTGTACACGCATTGCCAACGAAATATCCTTATGATCCAACCAACCCTGACGATGTTCGTGCAGCGGAGCTAGAAGATATTATTCATAATAAATTTATCCTCGATGCTACATACTTGGGTTACTATTCTGAAAAAACGCTTGAAGGCGTTCGACATATTCTGAAAGTGAATGGTGGGGAATTAGATCTTCGTGATGAAGATTTCGCTGCCTTAGATGCCGCAAAAGATTTGAACGACTTCTTGGGCATCAATTACTATATGAGTGATTGGATGAGGGCTCATGACGGTGAGACTGAAATTATCCATAATGGTAAGGGGGAAAAGGGAAGTTCTAAGTATCAAATCAAGGGAGTTGGTCGTAGAGAGTCTCCAGTTGATATTCCAAAAACGGACTGGGATTGGATTATCTATCCGCAAGGCCTTTATGATCAAATCATGCGTGTGAAAAATGACTATCCAAACTATAAGAAAATCTACATCACTGAAAACGGCCTAGGCTATAAAGATGAGTTTGTAGATGGTACAGTCTATGACGATGGTCGAATTGATTATGTGAAAAAGCATTTAGAAGTGATTTCAGATGCTATCTCAGATGGTGCCAACGTTAAAGGTTATTTCATCTGGTCCTTGATGGATGTATTTTCTTGGTCAAATGGATACGAGAAACGATATGGCTTGTTCTATGTTGACTTTGAGACCCAAGAACGCTATCCAAAGGAAAGTGCTTATTGGTATAAAAAAGTAGCAGAAACACAGGTTATTGAATAAAAATAATACAAGGATGCTTAGCTCAAGTTAGCATCCTTGTTTTCATATAAGGGAGGCAGCTTTTATGCTCGAATTAAAAAACGAGAACTTAACAGTACAATTTTCTGAATTAGGTGGGCAAATTACTTCGATAAAAGACACTGATGGTGTCGAGTATCTTTGGCAAGGAGATCCGACCTATTGGAGCGGTCAAGCACCAGTTCTATTTCCGATTTGTGGAAGTTTACGAAATGATTGGGCGATTTACGAACCTGCAGAAAGACCGACATTTACAGGCACAATTCCAAGGCATGGACTTGTGAGAAAAATGATGTTCAAAAATGTAAGAAGAACTGAAAATTCTTTGGAATTTTCTATTTCATCAAATGAGGAAACCGTAAAACATTACCCATTTGAATTTGAACTTTCCATTAACTACTCACTATTTGGCAATACAATCCGAACTGAATATCGGGTGAAAAATCTTGAAGGACGTAGAAAGCTACCTTACTTTATTGGGGGGCATCCAGGTTTTAATTGTCCTTTGTTGGATGGTGAGAGTTATGAAGACTATTATTTAGAATTTGAAAAAGTAGAATCTTGTACAGTTCCAAGAAGTTTTCCAGAAACTGGCTTACTTGATCTGCGAGATCGCCGTCCATTCTTGGAAAATCGAAAGACCTTGGACTTGTCCTATCAACTGTTTGAGCATGATGCCATAACATTGGATCAATTAGCATCGCGAAAGGTAACCTTGAAATCCAAAAACCATCAGAAAAAACTTTCGATTGCATTTGATGATTTTCCAAATTTAGTGATTTGGTCAACCACAAATCAGAGTCCCTTTATCGCTTTAGAGCCATGGAGTGGACTCTCTACATCACTGGAAGAATCTGATATATTCAATGCCAAACGAAATATTAGTTATGTGGCTCCAAAAGAAGTTGATAAAAAACATTTTGATATTATTATTGAGTAAATACCATAGTTAAGTAATTTAAATATTCTACGGAAATCACTCAAAAACTCCACTGGCTGAATAATGAACAAGTCCTAGTTTTAAGTTGTTGAACTGAAACAGTCTATCCCCAGACTGTGAATGATGTGAGCTGACTACAGTCAGCTTATGTCTCCTACTTCAAAAGGTCTACCAGACCTTTTGAACTCCAACCCCCGTATAGCTCCAAAGGTTCGGGGAACCTTTGGAGGCTGGAGATAGAGCGAACAGAGTTCGCTACAAAACTGTCTGGGAGACAGTTGGAAGTTGGAAATAGAGCGAACAAGGTTCGTTACAAAAAGGTTCGGGGAACCTTTGGAGGCTGGAAACGGAGCGAACTCTGTTCGTATCAGCAGTATAGGTCAGATTTGGAGTGTGAAATACGAATTGCTGTGATTTGCTTCGCAAATCGTATCTCCAACCTTTAACCTCGCTTTTTTCTTTCTAGGCTCGGGCTGAAACAGTTCCCCGAACTGTTTCACTCCGCTGGACTGTTAAAGCCAATTAACCACTCCCACTGCGCTGAGATGTTGACACGAACTCTGAGAAGTGGCTTTGGACTTTTTGCCCAGCCTCGTTTAAAGTTAAAAAAATTATTCTACGGTCTCGTTTTCTAACAGTATCCGGTTTGCTGTTTTTTGATATAGTACAGAAAACAGGTGTTTCAGATTTATGCAGGTCATGGTTTCTATCATAGTTTGCCTCAAGGGCACAAATATATTTTTTCTATCGGTTAAGGTAAGGATTCAGAAGTCCGTGCTCTATAAAAGCTAAATAAAAACATTTGATAGCATAGGTATATTTCGTTTAATTATGATACAATACTTCTTATAAATATTTTAGGAGTGTTTAAATTTAATGAGAGAAGATATTCAGATTAATGAACGAGCGTTAACTGTATCAGAACAGTTGATAGAGGTTTTGGAATCCATTTACGATCCTGAAATTGAACTAGACATCTACAATTTGGGTTTGATTTATGAGATTCATTTAGATGAAGCTGGTTTTTGTAAGGTTGTCATGACCTTTACAGATTCAGGTTGTTCTTGTGCGGATACTATGCCTGGTGAATTGGTTGCAGCCTTGAAAACGATTGATGGTATAAACGATGCACAGGTAGAGATTGTCTGGTCTCCTGCTTGGAAGATGACCCGTATCAGCCGTCTTGGACGCATTACGCTTGGTATCAGTCCGAAGTCATAACCACCCGTGAAAACGGGTGGCTTGTACACCGGCTATAAGCCGTTTCTCTCCAGCGACGTCTAAAGACGTTCGCTGAACTTCGTTCAGGTTAGTGCTATAATTACTTGACTAATGCCCGT
>NZ_JAIJZQ010000015.1:0-50220 GCF_019754195.1 Streptococcus sp. 2018037 | reverse complement strand
TTTTATTGCGACGTCTAGCGTCAAAAGCACCCTCGACTTAACAAGACACCTCTACTTTAACATAAAGAAAAAGTAGTGAGTACTTTCTCCCGTCGGAGATTTCCTCACTACTAATCTTAGTATGTTTTTACTGAAAAGGTAAATCAGACTAGTTTTGAGGATCCTGTGACGATCATCTATGGACATGCCATGCGTGATGATTCCATGTTTGGTAGCCTAGACTATTTAGCGGAGCCTTCTACATTTGAATCAATCCAGACAGTAACGATTACCAAAGACGGGAAAGACTTTCTATACCAGATTGTTGCAGCATATTCCTTTACTGATGATCACCTGTATCACACCTTTGGACTAGGCGATACGAAGCAGGTGGAGTCATATGTCTCTCTGTTAGAAGCCAAGGCAAATGAATATGGTGGATTCTATCGCTCGTTTGATTTTGATGTTACTCGGGATAAGTTATTGATTTTATCTACTTGTGACGTGGCAGGAAATGAGAGACGGTTTGTAGTTCATGCCGTCAGAAAAGGAGGAAGCTAACATGGTTATTTTTAAAGAGAATAGAAAATTTTTTGAGTTTGCGATTGGATATATTTTTATGGGTATAGGGCAAAAATTGATGGGAGTCGGTCTATTGAAACCCTGGTCTGAAAATGCTCCGGTCCTTTTGTGGCTAGGGCTGGTAGGACTTTCCTTGTTTGGGATTGGATTATTTTTTATTGGAAAATTAGCCATTTGGTTTCTAAGGCAGTTCAATCAGGAGCAACGAGTAGCGAAAGTTGTTGGTCTAGCGTTAGCAGTTAGCATGATTGGAGGCTTGCTGCTTGGAGGATTAGGGCAGCTAATCTATGATTACACTTCATTTGGCTATCAAGAAGTAAAGAATGCCATCTGGTTAGTGACGAGCCTATTTCAGACATTTATCAAAGTAACGGTCATCTTTAACCTTTACTGCTTTTATAAAGATAGTAATTTTTCTTGGAAGAAGGGGGACTTCCGAAGAATAATTGCCATTGTCTTACTGGGAATTCTTATAGCAGCCAGCATAGGATTGATATGGTCTGCCATATCAGATATCTTGTTGGGGCTTGCAGATATGATTGTTATTTTAGGGACAGTGTATTATTTACTTGAAAAATAATTAGGATGATATATATGAAAAAGAGAAGAAAAATTGTTAGTTGGCTGATGCTTTCAACTATTTTATTGGCCAATAGTCCCCTGGTCTATGCGCAGGAAATTCAAGAAATTGTTGAAACTTCGCAAAGTCAGGCTTATTATGAAGAAGCAGTGGAGGAAGCGCGTGAGTCGACTGTCGGTGGTGATAATGCAAATACAACCAATGCATCAAACTCCGACCAGACAACCGCAGCAAGTGCCACTGATGGCGGAGATGCCATTCAGCAGCCTAAAATCACTGAAGAAGGGCAAAATGCAGAAGAGGCAGCTTTACGGGCGCAGTATGGAGAACCAGTTCTCGAAAGTGGTCAAGAACAACTTTACAAGGTAGACGAGACACGCTTTGTGACCTATATTGGTAGCCAGGCTAAGACCTATATTGACCACGAGGGGCGGGAAGTTCCGATTGACCTTGATCTGTATTCCTATCATGCGGATGGCACGCATTATTATCTACCGAAAGAATCACCTGTTGATGTAGTGCTTCCCGCTAAGGTGACCGAGACCACACCGATTGATGTTATCAGTTAGGAAGATAAAATATCGCTCTATCCTTTGGATAAAACCTACGAACATGCGACTGTAGAGGACAATGCTATCCTTTATAATAACGTTGACGGTGCGACAGATGTCCAATATACAGTACAGTCAAACGGTGTTAAAGAAGAAATCGTTCTGAGTAAATGGGAAGAAAAGAACCGTTTTACCTACGTTCTAGAGGCAGGAAATTATGATGTAAGTCTTGAAACCAATCAAATCTTGGTTCGCCAAAAAGGCAAAAAAGAAATACTTTTTGTCTTAAATGCTCCTCTTATGGTGGATGCTGCAGGAGAAACCAGTCAAGATATAAAATTGGAACTGGCTGAAAAAGATGGACACTACCATATCACTGTCGTCGCAGGGAAAGAATGGTTGGCAGATAAGGCACGTCAATATCCTGTTCGTATCGATCCAACCATTACTGTCCCACGAGAAAATATACTAGATTCTGTAACGAGTTCGGTCCACGGTCAATATCAGGGATATGCTTATGGTTATATTGGATATATGACGGTCGAATCCATAGGAATGGAAGGAGTCGCAGACGTTAAGGACATCGGTCGGAGTCGTATGTATTTTAAGGTCAACTATGACTTTAAGCAAAATATTCCTTCAGAAGCTAAAATTGATAGCGCAACACTCAATCTCTATGAGTACACTGCTCCTGGAAATCAGGGAACACAGTTTGCTGCCTATCGTTTAACAGAAGATTTTAATATCAATACGGTGACTTGGAATTCATCCGTCAATCTAGGTCGAGAAATTGCAGGTGAAAATGCCATTTCCGAGAAAAAGGTTGGGATGCACAACTTTGATATTCGTGATGCGGTCAACGGCTGGGTGCAAGGAATCTATCCAAACTATGGTTTAGTTGTCGCTGCAACAGATGAGGGAGCAGATGGCGGTGCCTTTTATACGACTGAAGCCACAGCCTCCAATGCTGGTCAAATTGGCTTTACTCCTGAAAAAGCGCCAAGTATTACGATTAATTGGTCCGTCCCAGATCCAGTAGATATCAATTATGCTATCGGTGATACGACTATCAATCTCCGGACAATGGTGAAGACAGATAAGTCTGGTAAACTCCAATTCCAAGGAGTTTTTGCGGATGGTCTGACTAGCCCTGCTGCACAGGTTGGCTACCAGCTCAGTGACCCTGCTAAGAATTATACTGGTCAGAGTACAGCCAGCTTTTCATACAAATACCCTGACACGGCTTCCTTTATTTCAGCATTTGAAAAAGGAACGACACAATACAAAGATAAATTGTCTAACTGGCAAACGCTCGTGCCGTTTACAGAGCCGGAATTAAATACGCTCTACACTATCGATGCGGAAAGCCAGAAAGATGGTCAAATGAGTGGGAAGAAGAGTAGTGACTCTTTCATCATTTACAAGGTAACTCAATATGATACTCTTCCTAAGATAGCCAGCTACTATGGCGTACCGCTAAAACAGATTGCCTTTGACAACCGGATTCAAGATATGCTTCTGGTCAAAAACAACACTCTCTTTATCCGCAATCCAAGTAAAAATGCGAACAAGCCTTATAACCCACCTGCTCTGACTGATAAGGTCAAAGCAGACGTGGATATGCTGTTGATGGGACGTGGCTTACACTGTGAATTTGGTTTTGAACCGATAAATCTTAATACAGGTAATTTTTACTTAGAACGAACAGACGTATCTATCTCAGACCTAGGTGGAGACTTTGCGATTGTCCGCAATTATAACTCCAAAGCAGCAGGTATCAATAGTCTATTTGGTCGAGGATGGTCTTTTGCCTTTAACGAACAACTTTCACTTGATGACGAGGGCAATATTAACTATATCCGTACAGATGGTTCTATTTTGACCTTTATCAAAGCAGGTGATACCTATAAGGCGCCAGAGGGCTATGATCTAACCTTGACGGTAAAGGAAATAGAGACTAAAAAAGCTGATTTTGGCAATGGCGAAGAGGACTACGCTGTCAAGGAATATCACATTACCGATAGCAATCAGCAGGAAAAAATCTTCAATTTCCATGGGCTTTTGACCAGTCAAACAGATGAAAAAGGGAATAAAACTAGCCTTTCCTATAACGAACAGGCTCAACTGACTAAGATTACATCACCGACAGGTCTTGTATATGGTGTGATCCAAAATGATTCAGGCTATATCGGAGCAATCCAGTTACCGAACGGTTCGACACTAGCTTATGACTATGATGAAGCGGGAAATCTTATTTCTTACACGGACGCAGCAGGAGCTAAGACACGTTACGACTATGACGAACAAGGACGAATGATACCTTGGTATGATGCCAATGGGACCAAGATTATCGAGAATGTCTATGATGAACAGCATCGTGTCATCCAGCAGACCGACGGAACAGGAGCAGTCTCCACTCTTTCCTATAGTGATGGACAGACAGTAACGACAGATGCTAATGGTCAAGTGACGACTTATACCTATGACAAACATTATCGTACAACAGCCATTACTTATCCTGATGGAAGCAGTATTCGTAAGGCTTATGACGATAATAACCGCTTAGTGGGTGAGACCAATGAATTGGGTCAAACGACTAGCTACACTCACGATAGTCAGGGAAATATTCTCACGGAAACTCGTTTTGACGGAGCGGTCAAAACATCTACTTATGACCAAAACAACCATCTCCTTTCTGTAACAGATTTTGCAGGACAGACTACTAGCCATACTTATGATGCGAAAGGAAACCTTCTTTCTACAAGTTTGGCAGATGGTACTAGCATTACCCACACAGTTGATGAGCAAGGACGCATTCTTTCAACCACCGATGCTCTAGGAAACACAGTCCAGCTATCCTATGATGGGGCTAATTTGGTCAAAGTGACCAATGCAGCTGGCGGAGTGACCACTCTTACCTATAACGCTCATAATCAAGTTACCTCCATCACTAACCCTCGTGGTGGTGTGACAACGATGACCTATGATGCCGAAGGTCGTAAACTAAGTGAAAAAGATGCGGATGGTGTCGGTACAAGTCAGACATTTGACCCAGCAGGGCAAGTGATTGCAGTGACCGAAGGAAATGGGAATACTAGCAGCTTTACTTACGATGCCTTTGGACGCAAGATTGCGGCAAGTAATGGCGAAGGTGGTCAGTATAGCTACGAGTATGATGGTGTTGGGAACCTCCTTCGTTTGACAGATGCCGAAGGTCGTACGACGAGCTACAGTTATGATAGCAGAGGTCGTCTTCTGACAGAGACGGATGCTGCCGGACAAACGGTGCATTACAAACGTGACGCAATTGGTCGTGTCTTGGAACGGACCAATGAAGCTGGTCAGACAACATCATATACCTATGATGAGACAGTCAACCAAATCGCAAGCATTACAGATGCTTTAGGGCAGGTGACCAGCTATAGCTATGACAAGGCAGGGAATGTGACTCAAGTCACCTACCCAATTGGTACGAGTACGACCAGCACTTACGATGCTTTAGGCCGTCGTCTTAGTTACCAAGACCAAGCAGGCCGCACGGTTAGCTATACCTACGATGCGCTAGGGAATAAACTGACCGAAAGCCTGGATGAACGTACGACCAGCTATAGCTACGATGCACTTGGTAATGTGACCAAGGTCATCTATCCAGATAAGACGAGTGTTTCCTACCGATATGATAGCATGGGAAATGTTCTCGAGCAGACAGATGCCAAGGGCATATCCACTCAGTATGACTATACTGCCGCTGGTCGTTTGAGCAGTACGACAAATGCTCTTGGTTAAATAACCACGATGACCTATGATGCGAACGGAAATCAAATCAGCTTGACCGATGCGGCAGGAAATACTGCCAGCACACTCTATACAGGGCAAAACCAAGTTGGTCAAGTCACCGATGCACTTGGTCATACAACTCACTTTAGCTACAACCAAATGGAGCAACTTCGTGAGGAAATTGATGCTCTAGGTGGAAAAACAAGCTACCAGTATAATGAACTTGGCTACTTGACCCAAGTGACCAATCCAAATGGTCATGCAACTCAGCTGAGCTATACACCAACAGCTCGGGTTAAAGAAGTTATCCAGGCAGATGGTAGTAGTATTGTCAATGAATACGATGCTCTTAATCGCCTCATTAAGCAGACGCAGTCTAGCGGTCTCATTACTGAGTATAGCTATGATGCTGCCAATCGTCTGATAGCTACGAAGGATAATCAATCTCTAAATGAAAGCTACACCTATGACGCTGCAGGCAATCGCCTGACGACAACCAACAGCCTTGGTCAGACCACAAGCATGACCTATGACAGCTACAATCAGTTGACCAAGGTCACTTATGCAGATGGAAGTAGTGAAAGCTACACCTATGATTTATCAGGTAATCTAGCGACTAAGACGGATGTAGAAGGACATGAGACCAGCTACCATTATGATGAAAATGGAAATTTACAGAAGAAGGTAGACCATCTTGGACGTGAAACCAGCTACAATTATGACCAACTCAACCGTGTCGTGACAGAAACGGACCCTGAGGGGCATGAGACCAACTACGAGTACGATGTGCTGGGGAATGTCGCAAGTGTCACAGATGCCAACGGACACCAATCTATCTACGGATATGATGCTAATGAACGCCTGGTTCTGTACAAAGATCCAAAGGGACAGGAAACTGTCTTGAAATACGACCCACTCGGTCGCTTACTGGAGACGGTGGCTCCTACAGGTGCCAGCCAGACCTACACCTACGACGCAGTGGGCAATCGTCTGTCTGAAACAACAGGCGAGGGAAATACCACTAGCTATACCTACGATAGTCTCAACCGTCTACTTAGCCTAACCAAGCCAACTGGCGGTAAGACAAGCTATACCTATGACCAAACTGGTAGTCTCTCGACAGAGACAGACCCGAGTGGGGATGTGACAAGCTATGTCAATGACCTCTACGGGCGTGCGACCAGTCGAACTCTTCCAAATCAAGCGACTTTCAGCTATAGTTATGATGCTCTTGGGCGTCTGGAGAAACAGACGGCGCCACAAGGCTTGTCCAAGACCTATACCTACAATGTAGCTGGTAATCTTATCAAGGAAGTAGACCAGTCGGATCGAGCGACTAGCTACACCTACGATGTTGCCGGTCGCCTCTTGGCGGAGAAGAATGCTCTGGATCTAGAAAAGACCTATGCCTACGATGAGATGGGCAATCTGACCAACATCACCAGTCCAAGCGGTGCTAAGACCAGCCTGTCCTATACGAAGCTGGACCAGCTTAAAACGATCACCAGTCCGACAGGCCGTGAGACAGAGCTGAGCTATGATCCTGTAGGGCAAGTGACCAAGCGAGTCATCAATGGTAAGCGGGAGACAACCTATGCCTATGACCCGAATGGCAATCTCCTAGAGGAAGTCAACCCACTTGGTCAGGTGACCAAGCGGACCTACGCCGCAGGCAATCGTCTGACAGCCGAGACCAATACCGCAGGTCAGACCAGTCTCTATAGTTATGACAAGGATAACCGCCTAATCAAGGTATCCAGTCCTACAGGCGCAAGCAGTAGTCTCACCTATGATGGCAATGGCAATCTGACCAGTGTTCTCTCAGGAAGCAAGCGTCTTTCTAGCTACACCTACGACCAAGAAGACCAACTGCTGACCGCCACCAAGGGAAGTGGAGATGAAGCATCAACCAGCAGCTACACCTATGATAGCGTGGGCAATCTCACCTCCATCACCAATGGTAATGGTCAAGTGACGAAGTATAGCTATGACCAGCTAGGAAATGTCGTCGAAAAGATGAATGCGCTGGGAGACAGCGAGACCTACACCTACGATGTCAATAACCAACTAGCCAAGATTACCAAGGCTGATGGTCAGACCATTAGCTACGACTACAACAAGCTGGACCAACTGCTGACCAAGAAGACTTCTGCCGAGTCAGAAGGTCAGGTCCTCTACAGCTATGATGCGGATGGTCGTAGAGTGGCGATGAGTGACTTGACGGGGCAGACCCGCTACGCTTATAATGAAGAGGGTGAATTGACCGGTGTCCGCCAAGGTGATGGCAGTCTGATTACCTACACCTACGACGACTATGGCAATATCACCAAGATGGTCTATCCAGATGGTAGCGAGGTAGCCTATAGCTATGACGAGCTCGATCGTCTGACCAAGGTGACCGACCGTGACGGCAAGGTGACCACCTACGCCTATGATAAGGCTGGTGATATGACCAAGATTGAGCGTGGAGACGGCACGACAAGCGCTCTGACCTACGACGCAGCCCATCGTGTGACAGAGATTGTTCATCGTGACAAGAAAGGCAAGCTGATTTCCAGCTATGCCTACGAGTACGACGATGGCAACTACATCGCCAAGGAAACCATCACGCAGGATGGGGAAACTCTGGTCCAAACTTACACCTACGACAGTCTAGGGCAAATCGTCCAGATGACTGTTTTAGGTAAAGATGGCAAGGAACTAAGTCAGTTTAGCTACACTTACGACCATGCGGGAAACAAGCTGACCAGCACGGAGACGGTGGACGGTAAGGAAAGCAAGACAGAGTTTAGCTATGATGCCGAGAACCGTCTGCTTGAAATGAAGTCTGGCGACAAGACCATCACCTACACCTATGATAAGAATGGCAACCGCACATCGTCTGGTGCTGGTGATGCCAAGCTGGACTATATCTATGACACGGAAAATCGTCTCTTGGCGGTCAAGGATAAGGAAGGTCTGCTTTTCGCGGCTCTCTATGATGGGGATGATAACCGTGTCTTCACTGCCAGCAGGACCCAAGCGACCAACACCTACCAGCTCTTCAAACGCAAGCCAGCGGATAAGAAGCGCAAGTCTCCGTATACTGCGCCAGATGGCGAAGCCAACAGTCTCTTCTGGTATGGCTTCACGCAGAATGTCGTCCAGTTCTTCTCGAGCTTCACGACTAGCGAGGGCTATGACTGGATCGAGACTTTCGATACCGTCTCAACTGCCTACCATCAGAAGGTAGCCAAGGACCGAGCAACGGAAGAAGGGCTTGTGGTCAATCCGCCGAGCGAGGACAACCTACCGGGTGAAGACGAGGTGCTCTACAGGAGTCAGGTGCAGGATGTCCTCATTCCTTACACGACCAAGGAAGACACCTACAACTATTACGAGACCCGAAACTACGTCAACGATGTCAATCAGCAGCACACCCAAGTCCTGCAAACCTATGACGACCAGCTCCAGAAACGGGAGACCTATGTCTATGGCAATGGCAGAGCTACCTATACTAACGAGAGCACTGGCGACAGCTATCACTACCTGACCAGCCAGTCTGGCTCTGTGACAGGTCTGACTCAGAATGGACAGGCGGTCGCAAGTTCAAGCTATGCCCTCTACGGAGCAACCAAGCAGACCACAGACACCACAGGCAACCCATTTGCCTACAATGGTGAGGCACGGGATGTGACAGGTCTGGACTACCTTCGTGCACGATACTACGATAGTCAAGCAGGCACCTTCCTGACGGCTGACACCTATCCAGGTAGCCAAACAGACCCGCTCAGCCAAAACCTCTATGCCTATGTGCAGAACAACCCAGCCAACTACACCGACCCGAGTGGGCATATCCGCTCACCGCATGCCATGTTTGATGACCGATTTGGTGGCAAGGTCTATAATAGTCCAAGACCTCTGATTAACCCAGATGATGGCACGCTTTACGCACCGAGCACACCTCAACACAAAGCCCATCAAATCCGTCAGAAACAAACAGGAAACTACTCATACGTCTATACACCGAAGGTGTACAGCAATACCCCAATCATCAAACCAACCAGTTATGAGCAGGCGCAGGCACAACGTGACCGAGCAAGAGAGCAAGTACGCGTCGAACAACGTCGCCAGCAAAACATCAGAAATGAGTATAGCAGGGCTACAGGTTCCAAAGGGAAGGCTAAAACAAGAGAAGCTCAAAACCTCTTTAAAAACTGGGGAGCTGCTCTGAGCTCCATGTATACACACGTATGTAAGACAGCCAAACGATGGGTTGATTCAGGTGTCAAATTCCTTAAAAATGTGGATTGGAAGAAGGTTCTTAAGAATGCCGCAGGCATAGCAGGTGAGTTCTTCTATGTTAATGATATTTACCGTGTAATTACTGGTACTGATCCTATTACTGGTGAGAAAGCTAGTCGTTTGGAAGCAGCGGCATGGCTGGCAACGGACCTCATTAGCATGGGAGGTTAAAAATTCGGTAAACTGGCTAAAGTTGCGACTAAGGCTGACAATCTATTTGATGTTGTTAAAGGTTCAAAAATTGTCACTCGAGCTAACAAAGCGATTGATGGTACCAAAACCTTCATAAAATCGAATGTAGGCAAACTTCTCGACACCCCATTTGGTTTCTCTCCACAACTCGCTGGAGTTGGTGGCATGACCATGAACGCAGGTGGAACCACTTTGCGTGAAGTTGGACAGAATGCCAAGAAAGGGTTTGATAATCTTGTTCAAGCCTTTGCGAAGAATGGGGATGAGGGCAACAAAGCCTATAAGAATAGCTGTACTAAATACGCGAAAGGGCAAGTAGATGAAGTATTTAAGAATGCTCAAAAATCCAATAACGGAAAAGTAATAGGCCCAAGTGGTAAAGAAATAATATGGGATAAAACAAAGCCTAGAAATGGTCAATGGGATATGGGGCATATTCCTGGTGAAAATACTCGGATATGCACAAAAATATATGAATGCTTATATTACTAAGGAGGAATTTTTAAAGTGGTTTAGAAATCCTAAAAATTATAGACCTGAGTTACCATCAACAAATAGGGGGCATAAATATGAATAGTAAGAGTATGGGATTAGGTGGAGCAGTAGTTTCGAATAATATATTGAACAATAAAGGTAAAATCAAGTGGATTTTTCGGGAAGAGGGTACTAATGAATTGGATAACGGTTGGCGTTTCCTTTCTGAAATAGACACAGACGAGTTCCTATCTGATTCGAGTAATATGTCAGTTTGTGATTGGGGAACTATAATTGATATTGAACCCGCTATTCTTTCAATATATGCTTTACCTGTTGGGACTGAATTGATGTTGATTTATGAAGGATGTCGAAAATATTTTGTTGATTCAAATACTGGGCAAACTTTAGCGCTATGATATGTATAAAGAAACGTCTGACGAGTATCTCAAGCGATTATCAAGTAGTTCAGTTTGTGGTGATTTAGATTAAAAAGTGTAGCATGTTTACATTAATCAACCATAATGAGGTCATTATATATGAATAAAAAAATGATTTATGCTCTATCTATAGCAGTATTCGCAATCATACTATTGCCGCTCTTTTTAATGTTTTCAAAGCCTCGATATAGCAATGTTTTTGAAGAAATTTATCAAGACGAGTATCATCATGCTACAAATTCTTTTTTACATACGAACTCTACTTTAAATAAGATTCCAGATATGGAAGAAAATAAATCAAGTGGTTTATTTTACGGTCATATTTCAGAACAGTATCGCTCAGAAGTTTTACCTTTAGGGGTTGAGAATATTTCATACAGCTTTAACTTCCCGGATGATAAATCAGAGGGGGGCGACATGTCCATAAACTTTCGTTTCATGTATAGCAATGGAGAAATTATAGACATATACTATGTGTATAAATATAATTCTGATAAATTGGTACAGTCTATAGGGATTATTAGCGAAAAAAGGTTAACAGAGTACAAGCAGATTATGGAGTATGTGCAAGAGAAAAAAATTAGTCTTTCTCCATACATTAGAAGAAGCGAAGAATTGTTACGGAATAAGATTATTCCTGACTGGCTTCGAGTCTATCCTAGTCGTTTCTCTAAGAATAATTGGGGAAATATAGAGATTGTTGCTGAAAATATATCGGATTAGTAGAATTTAAACTTTTGCTAATATTTCAGTTTCTGACTAGCAGGAATATACTATATGTTAAATAATTCAGGAATTACTAGGGAGAAAGTATTTGATATATCCGTGGGTATTGATTATGTAAAAAAAGAGATATATAGCGCTGAAAAAGTTACTAATATGAACCAGTTAAAAGGCAAGAATTCTGTAGCTTATGATTTCATATTGAAATTAGAGGAGGGAGCGAAATGATAAAACGTACAATTAAAGCCTTAGTCCTTGTTCTAGGTGTCGTTGTAGTTTATCTAACCTATAGTCACCATCGATTACATAATCCAATAGATGAAATTATTTATTCAGAGATGACAAGTATAAAAGTTATTCCGATAAAATCGTATAGTCAGCTTATAAAAAGTGATACCAGTTATGATTTTTCTGATAATACAGGATTTGTGACTCTACACTATAATTTGCGCGAGTTACTCAAACCAGAAGAAACAGTAACAGTGTATATAGACGATACAAAAGGTTTCATTTTCTCGTACCAGCATGACTTTAAAAATGGTAGGAAATTACAGATAAATTATATATATGATGGCGTTGAGAACGTCACACAGTCTATTGTTGCAATTGAGAATGACGGTAGCGAAAAAAAGACTCGAGAAGAGATATTAGACTTGTTGAGAGATGATGACCTTGATAGTACATGGCTTATTAGACAATCAACCTATGTCTGGGAGACATTGTTGCTGTCGGTCTGGTTTGAAAAGGGTAGCCATCGCTATTCCTTTGATAACATAGGGAATATTCAGATTGTCAAATCAAATATCCTTGGGTGAGGAAACCCTAGTTTGTCGTTTTAGCTACGATACTATCGCTCTGTCAAATATTTCTATACTCATGTAACGATTTACCTTGAGTTCTTTGAAGTGTTGAAGAAATATCAGTAAGGTAGATAAAATTTTCCTATTTGTAAAAGGGGAACAATCTCTGAAATCATCTAGACATTTCTAGGTGATTTCTTTTTGGTGTGGTAGAATAAATATGTAAACCTTTGATACCAAAGTATCAGGTGGAAACTGTTAAGTCGCTCATCAATTTATTCAAGATTTGAGCCAATGATGTGGGGGTATATATGAAGCATAAATTTTCAAAATATTTTTTTATAATTGTCATAATTGTCACGAGCTCATTTCTGATTTTTAAAGTTTTTAATTACTATAGTCAAAAGACACAATATAATTCCTTAGAGAATGTATTCTTAGAAATGAACTATGCCGAGGTATATAGTGGGTCCTTGAAAGGCTTACCAGATTTGAGTACTATTTTAGGAAGTCCGCAATCATTTAGAGAACCGGATCAAATAATTGGACTAGGGATAGACGGGGACTTATTTGATAATGAAAGTTTACAAGTAATTGTTGGTATAAATGAAACATTTATTGTTGAATACCGGCGATTAATATCAGAAAATGTTTACCTATACATTTGTTATAACTATAGAGAACGTAAACTAAAGGAGACTATTGAAATTTCCAATTCAGATGATTCATTGGCGTGGGCAGAATCAGGTTATTGGATAGATAAAAAAAGAGGTGAAACGGTCAATTTGCAAGAATATTTGGAGAGTACCTATTGGTTTTCTTCCTCCAAAGGCCTCCCTTCTTTGCAATTAACTGAAAAAGAAGAAGTATTAAATTATTTGAAAACGTATGGTATAGATGCTGCTTGGTTAAGGGAAAAATCATCCTACGTTTTGAATGATGTCGTTCTCAAGACTTGGTTTGAAAAGGGGACTCAACGCTATTCGTTTGACAATCTTGGGGATGTTAAAATTATAGAATCAAGTGTATTAAAATAAATTATAAGCTTGTATATTATAGCTTATTGATCAATGAAAATGAGGAAATGGGTGTATCCAGGGCTGATGATACTCAATAAAAATCAAAAGTAGCCTAGGAAACGAAGCCGATGATAGAACTCTGTTGCTTTCTTATTTCAAGGCAACAGGCTAAAAAGCTCCACAGGAGCTTTTCACTCATCGAGGCAAGTTGACAACGGATAATTTTGATTTTTAAAGAGTATGAAATCTAAAAAACAGTATAATAGAGCCGAGGACACAGAGCTATTTTTTTAGAAACTGTGGTATACTTTAGACATACTGCCTGACATCGCTTCAGTAGTTTCTGCTTAGAAAGGACTTATCATCTTGCAATACAAACACTTACTCTTTGATCTTGACCATACTCTTCTTGATTTTAGTCGTGGAGAAGAAGTAGCCTTAACCCAGTTTTTGACAGCTATGGAGGTTGAAGATATTCAAGCCTTTAAAGAAGTCTATCGACCGCTCAACCAGGGCATGTGGAAGGATTTGGAAAAAGGGAACATTACAAAGAAAGAGCTGATCAATACCCGATTTTCACGGACCTTTGCCCACTTTGGTCGGCAGGTTGATGGAAGGGAGATGGCTTTGCGCTACCAAGAATTTATTGGGCGGCAGGGACAAATTTTTACAGGTGCAGATAGACTTTTGCAGGAATTGACAAACCGAGGCTACCAGATTTATGCGGCGACCAACGGCGTGACCTATATACAGGAAAATCGCTTGCTTCACTCACCCATTCAATCGTATTTCAAAGAAGTATTTATTTCTGAGCAGATGGGGACGCAAAAGCCTGCGGCTGATTTTTATGAAAAAATAGCAGAGCAGATTTCAGGTTTTCAATTTGACCAAGCCTTAATGATTGGAGACAGTTTGACAGCAGATATTCAAGGCGGAAATAATGCAGGTATGGATACTGTTTGGTACAATCCGACTCACAAGATAAACAACAGCAAAGCAGTTCCAACCTATACCATTCATAGCTATCAAGAATTATTAGATTTGTTATAAGATATTTTAAGAAATTTATAAGGATTTTAGTATATAATTGTACAGAAAGAATATGTACCAAAATATAAGGAGGAAAAGGTGAAAAGATTATTGAGACGCATTCGTCCAACCAAGCCCCTAAAAGAACTCACTTGGATAGATTTGTTTATTATCACAACGATTTTATGTGGTAATGCTATTTATACCTCAACCATGCAATGGATAGCATCATTTTCTGCAACAGAAGTAGTGGAAACAGGAGTCCAATCCTTTACTGCAGCAGACAATTGGTGGGCTCTAGCCAATCAAGGAAAGCTATTCCTGTTTGCCCTGGTGTATTTATTGATTCGGAATTATGATTTCAAGCAGCTAAAAGTAAAATTAGAGTGGACAGTTTTGCTCTGGGGACCACTGATTTTCATCGGTGCTGGTCTGATTAGCGATTTGGCATTTACAGCTTTTTCTTATATTCCCGGTCTATCTGGTGGATATAATTACCTCGGATACTTGCCTTACTATGACTGGAATATCACAACAGTGCTCAACCGTTTCCTAGCCGTTGACTACAGCACAGTTATCTATTCCTTGTTTAATGGCTTCTATGAAGAGTTCTTTTTCTTAGGCTTATTGTTGAGTACAGATAAGAAAAAGCGTTCGCTGGTCTTACTCTTTTCAACAATTGTCCGCATATCTTTCCATACCTATCAAGGAATGGTATCTGCTCTTGTTATTGGTGTAGCCTTCGGTCTTTTCTATTACTACATGTATACAAGGAAAAATGATAATTTATTGCCATATTTCTTAGGACATGCTCTTGCGGATATGGTTGGTACAAGTTTCTTCTCATTGTTTATTGCAGGATAAACAATGCAGAGAACGGACATCAAGCTAATCGAATAAAATTTCTTTCTCCCTTACAGCTGACAAACGGATGATGATATGTAGTTTCTATCAACTCGGTATCATCACCCGTTTTATTGTGCTGATATGTAGTCATTTGAATTAGTTTTGCTACATGGTCTCTTTCGCTTGCTTTATCATATTTTTTATCCCATATTTTTTTGAATTAACGGTTTATTTATGGTAAAATGTATTTTTATACATCAAAAAGGAGTATAGATATGAAACAAATAAAGAATCGTTTGAAAAAACATATGTTTTGGATTGGACTAATTTCGTTGGTATTGATGCTCGTTGATAATGTCCTGGTTTGTTATTTCAATATTGAATGTAGTCGTACTTTAAACCAAATCGAGCAGACTATTTGTATTATCCTCAGTATTCTTGTATTTTTAGGAGTGCTAAATAATAAACCGGATGTGAAGGTAGAAGACATCATAAAAAACGGTATGTCATCTAAAAATCAAAAATAATGTTTGGTAGGGACTATTGCTGAGGTATCTCAGCTGTACTTACAGTTCATACTCTTCGAAAATCAAAATCAGACGTTGTTGACTTGATTTGATGAACTTCAGTTCTATCTGCATCTGCGTCGCCTAGTCTGATTTTGATTTTCATTGAGTATCAGTATCTCTAGCTAATACGGATTTTTCAAAATACAGTCAGTATTTCCTCAAAAACTATTTGTATATAAATTACTTTATTTGTGAATACAGGTATTTAACATCATATATGTCCACCAGTCGAAAGGCTGGTGTTTCTTTTTATGACATGTATGTTATCATTTTTGCAACAGTGGTAAACGTGCATTCTTGTAAAGAAAACAAATCTAGAGAAGTTCAACGTGCATTAAAATATTAATGGTTAAAATCATAAGCCACCATTAGACGGGGTCTTATGATTGTGCTACAATAGACATAATTATAAGAGAACGGAGTGATAATAATGAAACGTACTATTCTGTTATGCTTGCCGGCTATGTTTTTACTAGCAGCATGTCATCAAAAGACGGAACAGACCAATACTACAAAAAATTCGTCAACGGTTGCTTCGACTACTTCAAGTCAGTCTGCTTCAACAACTTCGGAGCAGTCAACAAGTAGCTCTACATCAGTGGAAACGAATCAAGAAGTAACAAACACAAAGACTCAGATAAATTTTAACGGTTCCTATTATAGTGTACAAGGAAAATATGGCGAAGTGATTATCGCCAATAAAAAGCATCCGCTTGCAGCTGATTATGCACCAGGCGAAAATCCTGAAGCCTTAGCAGCTTTTCAACGTTTAAAAGCAGATATGCAGGCGCTAGGATTTGGTATCTCCAATAACTACAGTGGATTTCGTTCCTATGAAACTCAGGCAAGTCTCTATCAGTCCTATGTAAATCAAGAAGGACAAGCAGCGGCAGATACGTATTCTGCAAGAGCTGGATATAGTGAACATCAGACAGGATTAGCCTTTGATTTATTGGATACAAGTGGTAATTTATTAGAAGAACCCAATGCTTCTCAGTGGTTGGCTACGAATGCACACCTATATGGCTTTATTGTCCGCTATCTTCCAGGAAAAGAATCTAGCACAGGCTATATGGCAGAATCCTGGCATGTGCGATATATTGGTCAAGAAGCGACAGATATTTACAATTCAGGCTTGACCTTGGAAGAATATTTTGGTGTATCAGGTGGAGACTACTAATTTTACATTTAGTCAGAAATAAGTCGAAAAATTTGTCCGTATAACTAACTCGTGATATAATAAACCATTATAATTTTGGAGGTCCATCATGCTTAAAGCAATGGAAGTATACTTGGTTACTAATGGTAATGGTTTGGAAGCCATCGAGTTTTATAAAAATGCTCTTGGGGCAACAGTGGAGCAAGTAAATCTATTTAAAGATTTCTTACCAGACTGCCCTGCTGAACTAGAAAATTACGTGATGAATGCACAGTTTCGTTTGAATGGTCAACGGTTTATGTTGTCAGACAACAACCCAGAAATGCCTTATACAGTAGGTGACAATATTACAGTTGCGCTTATCACAGATGATGCTGAGACAGCGCAGGAACTATACAGCAAGTTATCCGTAGATGCAACTGCTATCAATATGGAACTTCAAGCAGTTCCTTGGTCTCCTGCCTATGGCAATGTAACAGACAAGTTTGGTATCTCTTGGCAAATCAATGCTGAAGTAGAAGGCTACGGTCAGGAATATTACGCAGAAAACTAAAAATAGATTGGACATTGTCCAATCTATTTTAGTTTTTGCCAATAAGCTTTGTAGATATATAGTTGAAGAGTAGCTGATAGGATGAGCAGTAAGGTCATCAAGGCTGAGCTTACATAGGCTGCACCAATAGTGCCAGCTAATATGATGCTGAAAACTAGAATAATGGCTCCGAGAAACATTGTTCCTATGATCGATCCAGCAATCAACCATTGACCCGCTCCGCGACCAAATAACTGGTTACTATTTTGCCAGTTGAGCATGAGGAGTCGTTGGTCACGCCAGTAATAAATCTGACCAGTTAGCAGGGCTGAGATAATGATGCCGACTGTAAAGAAGAATGCTAGAATGAATTTGACTTTCATGAAACCTAGTGCCAAAGCAAAGTAAAGTAGGGTCGGTAGTGCAAATTGCACGGCAGCCAATACCCAGAATTTTTGGATGATAAATTTTTTGAAACTTATAGGAAGTGTTCGAATGAAATGATAATTTTCCTTCTCCAATGACATGGCCACTCCGATGAAGGTTGTAGAACCAGCAAATAGACTGCCAAGCAAGAATCCAGCTAATAGAGCAATACCAAAGAAATCCCATTCAACTGAACTCAGACCACCATTCTCCGTGAAACGGCTAAAACTTGGAAAAAGCGCCACTCCCATAATGATTGGTTGTATCATGGTTTGGACCATGAGGTTGCTATCTTTAAGAGTAGATAGGTGGTGTTTCACTAAAGCCTGATTGAGATTGCTAGGAATCTTGGCAGATTTAGCATTATTGGTCCGTTTTGTCGAAGCATTTTCAATTGCCAAAACTTGATTAAAGTAGTTGGGAATGACAGTTTTAAACGCAAACACAATAAGTCCAATCATCAAGATGAAAGGAAGTACAAAATGAAGGAGTGTTTCTAGTGAGATAGTATGGCTGACCAAGTAATGGAATCCAGCAAATATAGGTATGATAGGAAAATCAACAAAGCCACCAGATTTGAGTGAAACGGTCTGCTGAGATTGCAGGAACATGAGTGCAGCAAAAGCCAGCAAGGAAGAACCTGTCATCAGGATTGTAGAAATCAATGTTTTACGAGGGCTTTTTGTCAGAACTTCCCCAACAAAGTGCATGATAATCAGATTGACTAAATTAACTAAAATCCAGAGAATCAAAAAGGAAGGGATGGAAGCTAAGGCGAGGAGCGGACCGCCAATTTGCCAGTAAGTGATTAGAAGTAAGGACAGACACGGCATGAGGAAGGGTAAGACCATCCCTTGTGCAGAGAGGATTTTAGCGAGGAAGACTTCTTGTGGCTTCAGGGGAAGTGCTAAATACAACTTTGTATCCTTACTATCGTAGAAAACGGAGAAGAAACCTGTAAAACCGTAGACAATGGCAATAATGGTAAAGAGTGCCAGTTGCAGAGAAAAGAAACCGATGGACTGACTATAATCTACTCCCATGAAAAAGACAGAATAGAGGAGTCCAAAACACAAAATCATAAATACTTGTTGCAAGAGGACACTTTTATAGGCTGAAAAGGAGGCGTCTTTGCGCTTGCTTTGTTTCTTCTTGACGGAAGCTAGAAGTTGAGGATTGGAATAAAGAATATTAATCTTTACTAGTTCCCAAATGATGGATTTACTCATTCTTCCTCACCTGCCTTCACTTGTTGGCGTCCAGCTAATTCCAAATAGATGGTCTCCAAATCTTTATCTGGATACTGTGATTTGAGTTCATCTAGACTTCCTACGAAAATGAGTTGCCCTTTTCGTAGAATAGCAATGCGGTCACAGAGTTGTTCAGCTACTGAAAGGACGTGTGTAGAAAATAGAACGGTGTGACCAGACTGAGCATGTTCTTTCATCATTTGTTTTAGGTCGAAAGAGGCCTGAGGATCCAGTCCAGTTAGGGGTTCATCCAAAATCCAAATATCAGGGTTAGGGATCAATGCACCAATAATAATGGTTTTCTGACGCATACCGTGTGAAAAACTATCAATAGGTTCATGCTGGCGAGCGGTCATATCAAATAGACTAGATAGTTTAGCGATACGGTCATCAACTGCATCCTTTTCTACGCCATAGACCTTGCCCATAAAGTGCCAGTATTCAAAAGCTGTTAAGTGTAGGAAGATGTCTGGTGAATCTGGAACGTAGGCTATCCGTTTCTTGACTTCATCACGGTTCTCCTCTAGGTTTAAACCATCAACAGAGATAGTTCCATAACTGGCTTCGATTATCGAAGTCAATAGACTGATTGTCGTTGTTTTTCCTGCCCCATTGTGACCGATTAAACCGAAAATCTCGCCGCTTTCAATTGTCAAATTTAGGTCATCAAGTGCGATTGTTTCGCCGTATGTTTTTGTGATATGGTCAAATTGTATCATAGTAACCTCCTTGTTATTCGTGAACTAAAAGTAGGAGCTTGCTAGGTATTCCAAGCTGTACTCCAATGTTCTTCGAATAATATATACAATTAATTACATTTATTATACTGCTGAATTAGTACAAAAGCAATAGTTTCTATCAATATTTTTGTAGTATAGATGCGGATATATTCCAAGAAGTCGAGTATCGTCATTTAGTTTTTCTTTTATTACTTCGACGTAAGAGGAAACTCCGTTTCCTTATTTCCAACTTCAAACACTCCACTGGATTGTTTGAACTCGCCTTGCCTGAAAACAAAAAAAAGCGAAGTACCTCAGCTGGTCAATGCCTAGAAATTAGAAAGCATTAAGTTATGCCTGCGGCTTTTGAAGCGAACTTGGTTCGCGCTATTTCCAGCCTTCAAAGGTTCCCCAAACCTTTGAAGCGAGTACTAAAAGTAAACTAAAAGACTATATACAATGGAGTGGAATAAGCTCGATTATCAGAAAATTTGCTATAATAGACCTATGAACGATTTGATCAAGCATAAGTTGGAGTTGCTGCCGGATAGTCCGGGTTGCTACCTCCATAAAAACAAGTACGGCAAGATTATCTATGTAGGTAAGGCCAAAAACCTGCGCAATCGGGTGCGGTCTTATTTTCGTGGTGCCCATGATACCAAGACAGAGGCCTTAGTATCTGAAATTGCCGACTTTGAATTTATCGTGACGGATTCCAATATCGAGGCCCTCTTACTGGAAATCAATCTGATTCAGGAAAACAAGCCTCGCTATAACATCATGCTCAAGGATGACAAGTCTTATCCCTTTATCAAAATTACCAAGGAACGTCATCCACGGTTGATGATTACACGGCAGATAAAAAAAGATGGCGGTCAGTATTTTGGACCCTATCCAGATGTGGGTGCGGCCAACCAGACTCTCAAGCTATTGGAGCGTCTGTATCCTTTCCGCAAGTGTAAATTGCCTGAGAACAAGTATTGTCTTTATTATCATTTGGGGCAATGTCTGGCCCATGGGGAAAACCTGCCCAGCCTGTCTGACTATGACAAGATGGCTAAGGAAGTGGCCCAGTTCTTGACAGGGCATGATGATAAGATTGTCAAGGAAGTCCAGGAAAAGATGAAAGCTGCTGCTGGCAATTTGGAATTTGAAAAGGCTGCGGAATACCGAGATGTCCTGCAATCCATTTCCACCCTGCGGACCAAGCAACGTGTGATGGCTCATGACTTGCAGAATCGGGATGTCTTTGGCTACTATGTGGACAAGGGCTGGATGTGTGTGCAGGTTTTCTTTGTTCGGCAGGGGAAACTGATTGAGCGGAATGTCAATCTTTTTCCATACTACAATGATGCGGACGAAGACTTTTTGACCTACATCGGTCAGTTTTACAGGGACCAGCAACATTTGATTCCCTCAGAGGTCTTGATACCGCAGGATATTGACCAAGAAGCTGTAGAGGCTTTGGTGGATACTAAAGTCCTCAAGCCCCAGCGTGGCGAGAAGAAGCAACTCATCAATCTGGCGACCAAGAATGCGCGTGTTAGTCTGGAGCAGAAGTTTAATCTCTTGGAGAAAAATCTGGAGAAGACCTACGGTGCTGTGGAGAATATCGGTCAGCTTCTGGGGATTCCGACGCCTGTGCGGATTGAGGCTTTTGATAACTCCAACATCATGGGAACCAGCCCTGTGTCGGCCATGGTGGTCTTTGAAAATGGGGTGCCTAATAAAAAGGAATACCGCAAGTACAAGATTAAGACGGTGGAGGGACCAGACGATTATGCTTCCATGAGAGAAGTGTTGCAGCGGCGGTACAGTCGGGTGCTACGGGACGGTTTGACACCGCCTGATTTGATTATCATTGACGGTGGTCAAGGCCAGGTCAATGTCGCCAAGCAAGTTATTGAGCAGGAGTTGGGTATGTCCATTCCCATTGCAGGTTTGCAGAAGAATGACAAGCACCAGACACACGAGTTGCTTTTTGGTAATCCGCTGGAAGTAGTTGAGTTGCCCCGTAATTCTCAGGAATTTTTCCTCCTGCATCGGATTCAAGATGAAGTGCACCGCTTTGCCATTGAGTTTCACCGTCAGGTTCGGTCAAAAAATTCCTTCTCATCCAAATTGGATGGCATAGAAGGCTTGGGACCAAAACGCAAACAGGCTCTAATGAAGCATTTCAAGTCTATTGGCAATATCCAGTCAGCAAGTTTGCAGGAAATCGCAGAAGCAGGAGTGCCGTATAAGGTGGCGGAGTTGGTCAAGGAAAGCCTTTCTTCAAAGGATGAGATTTGAAAACATTCCCATAATGTGTTAGAATAAACTATCAATGACTAAATAAGGAGAAAGCAATGGCTTTTGGTGAAGAAAAACACAAAAAAACAACATTTGAGAAAGTGACTTTAATAATCGTTGTCGTGATGGTTGTCGCGACATTGGCTGGCTTGATTTTACCAGCTATTAATGCATTGATGAATTAAGAACCTGTATTGACAGTTCGGCACTTTTATCTAAGGTTGGTTTTTAAGCTGTTCATCGTTAGTTTTTTCAAAATACAGTCAGTATTCTCTCAAAGAACGACCTTGATTAGCTAAAAACCTTCGCTTATATATGAGCACTTCGCTTGTGAATAGAGGTCTAAAACGCTTTTAAGCGTTTTTTTCTAGGAAAGAATAGGTAAATTATGAGTATGTTTTTAGATACCGCCAAGATTAAGGTTAAGGCAGGTAAGGGAGGCGATGGGATGGTTGCCTTCCGTCGTGAAAAGTATGTACCAAACGGCGGTCCTTGGGGCGGTGATGGTGGTCATGGTGGGAATGTTGTCTTCGTTGTAGATGAAGGCTTGCGGACCTTGATGGACTTCCGTTACAACCGTCGCTTTAAGGCTGATGATGGTGAAAAAGGGATGACCAAAGGTATGCACGGTCGAGGAGCGGAAGATTTAATTGTTCGTGTACCGCAGGGAACAACTGTGCGTGACGCTGATACAGGTAAAATCATTACGGACTTGGTTGAGAATGGGCAGGAATTTGTTATTGCTCATGGTGGTCGTGGTGGTCGAGGAAACATTCGTTTTGCGACACCTAAGAATCCTGCGCCAGAGATTTCTGAAAATGGTGAACCAGGTGAGGAGAGCAACCTTGAATTGGAATTAAAAGTACTAGCTGACGTTGGTCTTGTTGGTTTTCCATCAGTTGGTAAGTCAACGCTTCTTAGCGTGATTACAGCTGCTAAACCAAAGATTGGGGCCTATCACTTTACAACCATTGTTCCTAACTTGGGAATGGTGCGGACCAAGTCAGGCGAGTCATTTGCAGTGGCTGATTTGCCTGGTTTGATTGAAGGTGCTAGTCAAGGCGTGGGACTTGGAACGCAATTCCTCCGTCACATCGAGCGGACACGTGTTATCTTGCATGTTTTGGACATGTCAGCAAGTGAAGGTCGTGATCCTTATGAGGACTATGTAGCCATCAACAATGAATTGGAAACTTATAATCTTCGTTTGATGGAGCGTCCTCAGATTATCGTTGCCAACAAGATGGACATGCCAGAGGCAGAAGAACATCTGGAAGAGTTCAAGAAAAAATTGGCAGCCAACTATGATGAGTTTGAAGAATTGCCACAGATTTTCCCAATTTCTGGTATTGCTCACCAAGGTCTGGAAAATCTACTAGAAGCCACAGCCGAGTTGCTTGAGAAAACGCCAGAATTCTTGCTCTACGACGAATCAGATTTCCAAGAAGAAGAGGCTTACTATGGCTTTAATCCAGATGAACCAGAATTTGCAATCAGTCGTGCAGACGATGCAAGTTGGATTCTATCTGGTGACAAGCTGGAAAAACTCTTCACCATGACCAACTTCGATCGTGACGAGTCTGTCATGAAATTTGCTCGCCAGTTACGTGGTATGGGTGTTGATGAAGCCCTCCGTGCGCGTGGTGCCAAAGACGGCGACATCGTCCGTATTGGCAAGTTCGAATTTGAGTTTGTGGATTAAAACTGTCTGGAGGACAGTTTTAACCCGAGCCTAAAAATTCGAAAGCGAGGTAGTTTGGGGAACTGTATCAGCTGGTCGCCTTGAAATACGAAAGCGACCATGTCTGGGGGACTTTTTCAGCCCGAGCCTGAAAACTCGCAAGCGAGGTAAGCAGTTTGACTGGGAGTGGGAAAGAACTCGACTAGTTAAAAAAGAGTTCGTCTTCCCACCCCCGCACAGTTGATTAGATCAGATTTGGAGTGTAAAACACGAACAAATCTGCCAATCAACCACTGCGCTGAGATGTTGACACGAACTCTGAAGAGTGGTGCTAGGCTTTTTGCCCAGCCTCTAGTCAAACTACGCCAAGTCCTAGGGGACCTTGGCTAGCTACCTTACTAACTTCACCCAAATGGTAGTATCGACCATTTGGGCTCCGTGTCGTAACGTTGGAACTACCTTTAAGTCCTAAAGGACTTGATGTAGTACGGTAGCCGCTATGGTGGACTATTCCGTACAGGCAGTAGTATCGAATGCCTGTACTCCATGTCGTAACCTGTCCGGTAAGTTAGTCTAGTACGAACTTAGAAATTCTAGAGCAGACTATAGCTTTACAAATTTCATTCAGTTGGTGACAGTCGTTTGTGAGCAATCTAAAAAAATAGTTGGAGGTCTGCATGGGTGATAAGCCAATATCCTTCAAGGATAAAGATGGGAATTTTGTTTCAGCAGCCGATGTTTGGAATGCTGAAAAATTAGAAGAACTCTTTAACAGGCTCAATCCCAATCGCAAATTCCGTTTGGAACGTGAGCGTTTGGCAAGAGAGCAAGAAAAGGAATAAAGTCAAAATCTGCTTGTTGTATCAGAAAACAGGCAGATTTTTTTAAAAATTTATTGACTATTTATTATTGGCTATATGTATAAGAATACAAGATATGGCGCGAATATTTTTTCGGTGTCGGTAATTTTATAGAAATTCTCAAAAGTGAAATTTCTTAAAAAATATGAAAAAACTATGAATATACTGGTTTCTTCTCGAATTGAAGCGAATTCATAATGTTTTTTTGAGGAATTTTATAATATTACTTGGCATTTAAAGTTATTTGTAGTATAATACCTCGGATGATTGCAGGAGTTTTCAAGGCTTTGATACAAAGAGTAGAAAATTTGTGTAATTAAATTAATATTTATATGGGGGATTTTTTATGCGTAAAGCAAATAAAAAATCATTTGACTGGTACGGTACGAAACAACAATTTTCGATTCGTAAGTATCATTTTGGTGCAGCAAGTGTTTTGCTTGGTGTGTCGTTAGTTTTAGGTGCCGGTACACAGGTTGTTAAAGCTGAAGAAGCTGGTGCTTCATCAGAACCAACTATTGCCAGTAGTATAGCGCCTGCTTCAACAGAAGCGGTTGCAGAAGAAGTTGAAAAAACAAATGCTGAAGCTACGCCAGCACCGGCTGAAAATACGGGTGCGGTAGCTACGACTTCGACAGAAGTTGAAAAAGCGAAAGCTGTTCTTGAACAGGTAACATCAGAATCACCACTGTTGGTTGATCTTGGTCAAAAAGAGTTGGCTAAAACTGAAGATGCAACCCTTGCGGGAGCTGTAGCGGATGTTCAAGCAAAACTTGCAGCAGCTAAGGCAATTTGGGCGGACCCAGCAGCAACTGTTGAGCAAGTTGAAGCGCAAGTCGCAGCGGTTAAAGCAGCCAATGAGGCGTTGGGGAATGCATTGCAAAAATACACTGTAGATGGTCTCTTGACAGCGGCTCTTGATACAGCAGCTCTTGATACAACTGCATCAACATTGAAAGTTGGCGATGGCGAAGGTACCCTTCTAGATAGAACGACAACAGCAACACCTTCAATGTCTGATCCAAATGGTGCAGAAATTGCTCCTCATACGCTTCGAGATAAAATTGAGGCTACAAAAGAATCTGGTTGGTATACTTTTGGATCGTACGATTTACTTGCCTATAATGGTAACCAAGTTGGTTCACTTGGTGGTTCCGCACTTAATGCTTATATGCGTTACTCTTTAGATAACAATCCGTCAACCACAGATATATTGGCGGAATTGGTTGAAAAGACAACCGGCAAAGTGTTGGAAAGTCACACACTTACGGCAGGGGCAAGCGCAACATTTGTATATCCGAAAACAGTTAATGAAAAAAATCGTGATATTACGCTGACTTATTATGCACCAGATGCCTCGACAAGTACACCAGCGAGAATTCAATTTTCAGATGGGGTATTAGGTTATGCTACAGAAACTGTACCTGTTTATCAGGTAAATACGACCCGCTACATTACTGAAAGTGGGAATGTTCTAGCGACATACAATCTTCAAACCATTGCAGGTCAAAAAGTCACCTCATCTGCTGTTCGTACTTTTACAGGATACGACTATGTAAAAATGACTCAAACGGTGGTGCAAGGTGCTTATCCGAAAGGTGCGGTTTATCTTGCTGGGGTAGGTTCAGATAAAGTCGGAAAGAATAGATATTATAAAGCGATTACCGAGGTTGTTGAGGATAATCAGTATGTCCAGACTTTTTACGTATTAGACCCATCATATGCTGAGAGTGATGTTGATTGGACTGGTACAGACACAACTGGTTTTTTACCACTACTTAAAACATCTACGTATAAGTACAACACTGCTGACCGATCATCATATATTTATAATACAAATACCGAGATTTTATCTCCGTTCACTGAAGAAGATGGATATATGGTCTTTAAAGTAGGACCTGAAAATAGTCAAGGCAGTAAGTGGAGGATAGTTGCGAAATGGAGTGGTGATGCTTCTACGGATGGTAAGTATGGAAGTATCTACATTTCTAAACAAGTTTGGACAACTGCGAGAGAAAAAGGTATTACAGAAAACCAATGGATTGATGCTGGTCTCGGAAAATTTGAGAATAAAGGCATTATCCCAGTAGGAACTAATCATTTTCTCCGAAATGCTGCAGTGGCTACAGCTGTAGAGACTACTTATATCTACAAAGAAAATTCCAAGTATGGTGACGTCATTGTTGAGTACTACGATACTGACGGAAAACAAATTGTAAATTCAGTTGTGGATACTCCTAAGTCAGCCCTTGGCACAGAGTATAATACAGATGTGGACCGTAGACCAGCCAGCTTGGTTGCTACTGATGGGGCACTCTACTTCTACAAAGAAGTTAAATCTGATTCAGCTAATACAACAGGTACAGTAGTTGCAGGTACAACAACTGTTAAGTATGTTTATGAAAAAGCTGGTAACGTTAATGTTAACTTTGTTGATGTCAATGGTAAAGTAATCAAAGCTCCTGTTTCAGATGAAAAGGATGCGAAACCTGGTTATAATTATGATACCGACTTGGATCAGAAATTAGCTTCCATCACTTTTGAAGGCAAGGTGTACAAACTTGTTCCTGCTGGTGATTATCCGGTTGGTAAAGTTGGCACTGGAAATAACTTGATTGAAGTTGGTAATAATACTGCGAAAGGTATTGACCCAACAACAGGCAAGATTGAAGCTGGTGTTAACAAAGAAGTTACCTATGTCTATAAAGCAGTGACAGGTTCTGTAGTTGTAAACTACAAAGATACAGAAGGTAATGTGATTAAAGATCCAGAAACGGATGTGTCTGATGCACCGGTTGGAGATGCTTATACTACAACTGACAAGAAACCAAACGAAATCGTCACAAAAGATGGGTCACGCTATGTCCTTGTTCCATCTAAGACAGATGGTGAGGAAAATGGTAAAGTTATCGAAGGAACAATCACAGTAACTTATGTTTACCAGAAAGTTGCAAACTGGATTCCAGAGATTCCAAATGTACCAGAGTCAGAGCGTCCAAAAGTACCTTACCCATTTGACCCAACAGAGCCAGATGAGCCAATCGATCCAACGATACCAGGAACAAATGGTGAGATTCCAAATATTCCTTACGTTCCAGGATACACACCGGTTGATCCTAAGGACAACACACCGTTGGAACCAGTTGATCCAAACGATCCAGGTAAGGGATATGTACCACCAACACCAGAAAATCCAGGTGTTGATACACCAATTCCTTATGTTCCAGTTAAGAAAGTCGTAACTAACCACGTTGATGAAGAGGGTAACCCTGTTGCGCCACAAGAAGAGGGAACAAAACCAAACAAATCAATCCCAGGTTACGAGTTCACAGGTAAAACTGTTACTGACGAAGATGGTAATACAACTCACATCTACAAGAAAACACCAGAAGTTAAGAATGGTACAGTTGTTGTTAACTACGTAACGGAAGATGGTACGGTTATCAAGGATCCTGTAACAGATACACCGACTTCTCCAGAGGGTACACCATACGACACTACAGACAACAAACCTAAGACAATCACTTTCAAAGATGAAGAGTATGAATTGGTTCGTGTTGATGGTACAGAAAATGGTAAAGTTGTAGAAGGTGAAACAGTTGTGACTTACGTTTACCGTAAAGTTGAAACACCTGCTAAGAAAGTTGTAACTAACCACGTTGATGAAGAGGGTAACCCTGTTGCGCCACAAGAAGAGGGAACAAAACCAAACAAATCAATCCCAGGTTATGAGTTCACAGGTAAGACTGTTACTGATGAAGATGGCAACACAACTCATATCTACAAGAAAACACCGGAAGTTAAGAATGGTACAGTTGTTGTTAACTACGTGACAGAAGATGGTACGGTTATCAAGGATCCTGTAACAGATACACCGACTTCTCCAGAGGGTACGCCATACGACACTACAGACAACAAACCTAAGACAATTACTTTCAAAGATGAAGAGTATGAATTGGTTCGTGTTGATGGTACAGAAAACGGTAAAGTTGTAGAAGGTGAAACAGTTGTGACTTACGTTTACCGTAAAGTTGAAACACCTGCTAAGAAAGTCGTGACTAACCACGTTGATGAAGAAGGTAACCCTATTGCACCGCAAGAAGAGGGAACAAAACCAAACAAATCAATCCCAGGTTACGAGTTCACAGGTAAAACTGTTACTGACGAAGATGGTAATACAACTCACATCTACAAGAAAACACCTGCTAAGAAAGTTGTAACCAACCACGTTGATGAAGAGGGTAACCCTGTTGCGCCACAAGAAGAGGGAACAAAACCAAACAAATCAATCCCAGGTTATGAGTTCACAGGTAAGACTGTTACTGACGAAGATGGTAATACAACTCACATCTATAAGAAAACACCTGCTAAGAAAGTTGTGACTAACCACGTTGATGAAGAGGGTAACCCTGTTGCACCAAAAGAGGATGGGTCAACACCAAAACGTCAAATTTCAGGTTACGAGTATGTGCGTACTGTAGTTGATGAAGAAGGTAATACGACACATATTTATCGCAAACTTTCTAATAAACCAACAACACCTGAGAAGGAAACTCCTGCAAAACCTCAAGCAGGTAAAACCGCTTCAGGTAAAGCTCAATTGCCAAATACTGGTGAGGCTTCATCTGTGGCAGGTGCGCTTGGTACAGCAATGCTTGTCGCAACACTTGCGTTTGCAAGAAAACGTCGTCGTAACGAAGATTAGTCAAAATTCTTTATACAGACTTTATTCCCCCATATAGAAAGTATAAGAATTGTACGTAACAGGCAGGATTGCCTTTCCGAAAAAATGAGGCTGGGCAAAAAGTCCAGAGCTACATCTTAGAGTTCGCTCCATTTCCAACCTCCAACAGTCACTACTCTGACTGTTGGAGCTGTGTGGGGGTGGGAGACGAGCTCTTTTTTTGTTCGGTTGAGTTCTTTTCCACTTCCATATTTTTGTCTTATTTTGATATACTAGACATAGTATATTCAATGAAAGCATGAGAATTTGATATGAAATTAGTTTATACAGATATTCGCAATCCTCTGACGCAGTATTTAACGGATACCGCAGCAGAATTTGCTAAGGAAGCTAAGCGTGTTTTTTACATTGCTCCAAACTCTCTATCCTTTGAGATGGAGCGCAAGGTCTTGGAATACCTGCCTGAACAGGCAACTTTTGATATTATCGTGACCCGTTTTGGGCAATTGGTCCGCTATTTGATGATTGATAAGAAAGAAACAGGTCAACCACTGGATGATGTTGGTCTGGCCATGATTTTCTTTCGTGTGCTATCGCAATTTGAAGACGGCGACTTGAAAGTCTATGGTCGTTTACAGACAGATTTTGGGTTCATTAACCAGCTAGTTGCTTTATACAAAGAATTGCAACGGGCAAATATGTCTATTTTGGACTTGGAAGCCATGGAGTCACCAGATAAGCAGGCTGATTTGGTAAAGATTTTTCTGGCTGTAACAGACATTTTGTCCAAAGAAGGCTTTGAGCATCAGTCTAAGTTAGCACAGCTGACTAGCTTGGTGGAAACAGGTCAGTTGGATGAGCAGTTGAAGAACATTGTGCTGGTGGTAGACGGATTTTCTCGTTTTTCGGCAGAAGAAGAAGCTTTAGTAAGTGCTTTAAATGAACGGGTGTCGGAAATCCTGATTGGTGTATATGCCAGCAAGAAAGCTGTGCAAGCCACCTATGCGGAAGGGAATGTTTATCAAGCCAACGTTGACTTTTTACGTCAGTTATCAGCGCAGTTCCAGACTAAGGCTACTTATATTGGTCAAGAGCCAGTCTTGGACAGTATTGGTAAATTTTCAAAGAATATGGAAGCCTATTATGACTACAGCGGGACCATGATAGACTTGACTTCAGCAGACCAAGAAAAAATCCAGCTATGGGAGGTTGTTAACCAAAAAGAAGAGGTGGAGCAGGTTGCGACTGCGATTCGTCAGCATGTGCATCAAGGGGCTCGCTATAAAGACATCTTGTTGCTCTTGGGTGATGTGGATAGCTACAAGTTGCAGATTGGCAAGATTTTTGACAAGTATGATATTCCTTACTATTTCGGTAAGGCAGAGGAGATGAGTCATCATCCCCTGGTCCACTTTGTGGAGTCCTTGGAGCGCTTGCGTCGCTATCGTTTCCGTGCGGAAGACCTGCTCAATCTCCTCAAATCTGGTTTGTACGCCAGCATTTCCCAAAAGGAGCTGGACCTATTTGAGTCTTACATCCTTTTTGCGGATATGAAGGGGCAGGCTGCTTTTTCGAGGGCTTTTTCGGTCAATGGCAGAGCGGACTACGATGTTGAGACTGTCAAGGAGAAGCGACTTGTCTATGATTTGAATGTCTTGGAACCACTACGTGCTAAGATTATGGAGCCTTTGAACCAGCTGTTTAAGGCTGGACCACAATCTGGAACTGCCTTGCTTGAGAAATTTATGGCATTTTTGGAGGCAATTGAGCTTCCTAAAAATATGGAAAAAATATCTCGAAATTTGAGTGAGCTAGAGCAAGAAAAAGAAGAGCAGGTCTGGAAAAGTTTTACCCATATTCTAGAGAATTTTCATCAGATTTTCGGAAAAGAAAAATTGAAAATGGATGATTTTCTGGCAATTTTACAGGCAGGCATGCAGGCCAGTCACTATCGTACCGTTCCAGCAACGGTTGATGTGGTCAATGTCAAATCCTATGATTTGATCGAGCCACACACTGCTAAGTATGTTTATGCTATCGGAATGGGCCAGTCCAATTTTCCAAAAGTTGCTAAGAATACCAGTCTATTGACAGAAGAAGAGATGGAAAAAGTCAATCTTGTCTCGGCTAGTTCTTCACGTTTTGATTTGGTCAGCCGAGAGAATATCAAGAAGAACCATGCTGCCATGATGTCTCTGCTTAATGCTGCGACGGAACAGTTAGTTATTTCTACACCTCAGATTTATAACGAAGGCGAAGATAGTCTCTCCCCCTATATCAAGATTCTCCAAAAAATGGGGCTGAAATCCGAAGAACGTGGTCGGATTAAAACACTTAGTCTGCAAGACATCGGTCACTACAAGAGTCTCTTATCCCGTTTGATTGAGTCGGAAAGACCATCTCTTGATAATGAAGAATGGGAAGGACAGACGGCCTTCTGGACAGTCTTGGTTCGCCATTTGAAAAAGAAATTGGAGTCGCAAGGCATTGAAATTCCGACCATTACTGGCGAAATTACTTCTAAACAGCTTGCAGCTGATACCTTGGCTGCTTTATATCCAGAGGATAAGCCGCTCAATCTTTCTGCATCCAGCTTGACCAATTTCTACAATAACCAATATCTTTACTTTATCCGTAATGTTCTGCGATTGCGGGAACAGGAATCCATCCATCCGACTGCTTTTCAGCATGGTTTGTTCTTGCATCGGATTTTTGAACGAGTGGTCATGGACCAATCTGATCTAGATTTTGATCAAAAAGTGGACAAGGCTATCCTGCGTACACGTGACGAGGCAGAATTTGCTATGTTCTATAACCAGGATGCGGATGCTCGCTATACGGAGGAGGTGCTGGATAAGATTGCTCGTTCCAGTGCGACTATTTTGCGGGATAATGATTTGGTTGAAATTGATGGTCAGGAAAAGAGTTTCCGTCAGGATAAGGCGCTGGTTTTTGACCTTCAAAATGGCAAGAGTGTGCATGTAAATGGTACCATTGACCGCTTGGATACCTTACAAATCAATCAGGCTGTCGGTGTTGTGGATTACAAGTCCAGCGACCAATCTTTTTCAGTTGGGGATTTTTACAATGGTCTAAAACCTCAGTTAGTGACCTACTTGGCAGCCTTACAAGAGCTGGATGAAACCAAGGATAAACCAGTTTTTGGAGCTATGTATTTGCATTTGCAGGATCCGATTATCAAGTTAAAAGATACGAAGAATTTAGAACAGCTAGAAGGAGCTGCCAATATTAGCTTGGTTTACAAGGGGCTTTTCTTGAAGGAGGAAAGTCTGGGGCTCAATCATTTCTATCAGACTCGTAATCAACTCTACACGGAAGATGAGTTTGCGGTTTTATTGAACCACAACCAAGAACTCTACAAACAAGCTGCCAAGGACATCCTGGATGGTCGCTTTGCTATTAACCCTTATACCAAAGATGGGCGTTCGGTGGCAGGTGAGCAGCTGAAGGCAATCACTGGTTTTGAGGCGGATCGGCACATGGGTATGGCACGGCGGTTGGTCAAAGAGGCCAAGCGTCAAGATTGGATGGAACGAATGAAAGGAGGTCAGGACTAATGGCTTTTGAACAATTTTTAAGCGCGGAAGAAATCAAGGCTGTGCAGCTGGCGGAAGCTAATTCTGATAAGCAACAAAAACGCACACCTGAGCAGATTGAAGCCATCTATACGCACGGTCAGAATGTTCTGGTCTCTGCATCGGCTGGGTCAGGAAAGACCTTCGTTATGGTTCAACGGATTTTGGATAAGTTGAAGCGTGGTGTGGGAATCGACCAGCTCTTTATCTCGACCTTTACAGTCAAAGCGGCTGGTGAGTTGAAGGAGCGGATCGAGAAAAATCTCAACGAAACCATTGCGGAGACGACTGATATGGAGTTGCGTCGGCATTTGTCTGCCCAGTTGGCAGATTTGACCAAGGCGGACATTGGGACTATGGACTCCTTTACGCAGAAATTGGTAACAACCTACGGTTATAGCCTTGGTATTTCTCCGCAGTTTCGGATTTTACAGGATGAGACAGAAAAAGCGAGTCTGAAAAAAGAGGTCTTTGACCAGCTCTTTGCAGATTATCTTGAACAGGATGAAAATGGTGCATTCCGCAAACTGGTTCGCAATTTTTCGGGCAACCGTAAGGATAATAGTGGTTTCCGTCAGGTTGTTTATCAGGTGCATGATTTTAGCCAATCGACGAGCAGTCCAACTAAATGGCTGAAAGAGCAGGCTGTTCAAGCTGATTTGTACAGTCAAGAGCGTATAGAGCAGATCTTAGAGCAAGGCTTTAAAGAAAAAGTGTTAGATAAGCTCTATCAAGCTGCAGATTTCTTCCGCTACCATGTGGAATGGGGCAGAAATGACTTTGGTTCCGCCAAGTATTTTGCAAATGTGGAAGAAGTTTTGGATTTGTTGACAGGTTTAGATAGTCTGGACCAGAAGGACTTGATGGAGCGGGTTGAAAGAATCCTTCTCATCAATGACCAGTCCAGAGGAAAAGGCCTGACCAATGCCAATCGACCAAAAGATGAGCATTTGATAGCCTTTAAAGAAGAATACAATGCTAGCAAGAGCCAGATTATCTCAGGACTACGAGATTTGGGTCAGGAAGTTTATGAATTGACCCTGCTGAAAGATTATCAGGTTCAAGCTTTGCCACTGCTTGTATTATTACGTGACTTTGTCTTGGATTTTTCGCAGGCTTATCTGGATGTCAAAATCAAGGAAGCAGCTTTTGAATTTGGTGATATTGGGCATTTCGCTATTCGAATCTTAGAAGAAAATGCGGACATCCGCCAGTTTTTCCAAGAAAAATACCATGAAGTCATGGTGGACGAGTACCAGGATAACAACCATAGCCAAGAGCGAATGCTGGACCTGCTGTCTAACGGTCACAACCGCTTTATGGTGGGCGACATTAAGCAGTCCATCTATCGATTCCGTCAGGCGGATCCGATGATTTTCCAAGAGAAATTTGAACTGTACCAGGCAAATTCTCAGGCTGGAAAATTGATTTTGCTCAAGGAAAATTTCCGTAGTCAGATTGAGGTCTTGGAGGCAACAAATGCTATTTTCGCGCGCCTGATGGACCGTCAAGTAGGGGAAATCAAGTATGACGACACCCACAGTCTAGTGGCTGGTAGTCCTGGTCAAAAAATTGCCCAGCCCAAGCATGAGATGGAATACTTGATTTACGACCAGCAGGATAGTGCACCTTCTTCAACGGATGCTGAGGAGGAAACTCCTCTGACTGCTGGTGAAATTGAGGTCGTTGCAAAAGAGATTATTCGTCTTCACAATGAAGAAGGAGCAGACTTCAAGGACATCACTCTCTTGGTACAAAAACGGACGCACAATGACCTCATTATGTCCATTTTTGAAAAACATGGGATTCCTATTGTGGCAGATGGCGGAGCAGCCTCCTATCTGCAATCTTTAGAAGTCATGATCATGCTGGATACCTTGCGGGTTATCAATAATCCACTCAATGACTATGCCTTGGTTGCCCTGTTAAAATCGCCTATGTTCCGATTCGATGAGGATGAACTGACACGGATTTCCTTGCAGGCTGGGACAGGTTTCTTTTACCAGAAAATGGAATTAGCCCAACAAGTAAGTGGACAACATCCTGAACTTATGTCAGGAGAGTTGAAGAAGAAAATTACGGATTTCTTGTCTATTTTGGAAAACTGGCGTGCCTTTGCTAAACTGCACTCTATTTATGACTTGATCTGGAAGATTTTCAATGAAAAATTCTACTATGACTATGTCGGCGCTCTTCCAAATGGCAGCAAGCGTCAGGCCAATCTATATGCACTAGGTCTGCGTGCCAACCAATTTGAAAAAACAGGCTACAAGGGCTTGTCCCGCTTCATCGCCATGATTGACCGTGCCTTAGCAAATGATAAGGATTTGGCAGATGTACAAGAGTTTCTACCGCAAAATGCTGTACAACTTATGACCATTCACAAGTCAAAAGGTTTGGAGTTCAAATATGTCTTCCTCATGAATATCGATAAGCGATTCAACTTGGAAGACCATTACCAATCAGTCATCATCAGCCGGAAAAATGGTCTAGGTATCCAATATTTAGCGGATATGAAAGATAAGGTAACTAGCCCATTGCCTCAAGTGCGAGTCTTAATGAACACCCTCCCTTATCAAAATAATCTCCAAGAGCTAAAAATTGCTAATCTTTCAGAACAAATGCGGTTGCTTTATGTTGCACTAACGCGTGCAGAGAAGAAGCTGTATCTGGTTGGAAAGGGCAATGCTGACAAGTTAGCTGAAAAATACGATGGTAAAAAGGAAGATGGCGTACTTGCCCAATCAACACGTGAAAGTATGGCGACCTTCCAAGACTGGATTCTAGCCATTGATGAGGCTTTTTCAAGAGAAGACTTGCACTTCAAGAAAGTCTTTGTTACGGATGAGGATTTGACAGAGGAGAAGATTGGTAAACTGACATTGAAGAATAAGCTTGAAGACGCCAGCCTTAAAGATATTCGTCAATCAGAAGACATTGCCCAGGCCTTGGACCAGTTGTCTTCTGTCCAAGAACTGAACGAACGCTATAAGACTGCCATCGAATTGCCAAGTTTACGCACTCCAAGTCAAATCAAGAAACTCTATGAGCCTGTCTTGGAACAAGAAGGCATGGAAGTTATGGAAAAATACCAGCCAAAACGAAGCTTCAACTTGCCAGATTTCTCCAAGAAGCCAAAAATTACTGGAGCCCAAGTCGGTTCGGCAGTCCATGAACTCATGCAACGCTTGGATCTGTCTTGGTTGGTGACAGAAGATACGGTAAGAGAAGCCCTAGAAGCTGTTCATACAGAGCAAGTGATTAAAGATAAAATCAATATTCAGATGATTTTGGATTTCTTTGATACAGACTTAGGAAGAGAAATTCTAGCCAATACAGACAAACTCCACAGAGAAGCTCCATTTGCAAGTTTGCAGACGGATTCTTTGTCGCAGGAACAATTTGTCCTTCGTGGGATTATCGATGGCTACCTACTGTACGATGACCATATTGTCCTCTTTGATTACAAGACTGACAAGTATGACCAACCAAGCCAACTCAGCCAACGTTACCAAGCTCAAATGCAACTCTATGCCGAGGCATTGAAAAAAGCCTACAAGATAAATCGTGTAGACTGTCATTTGATTTTGCTTGGTGGGGAGAGGATTGAAGTGGTTGAAGTCAACATAAATTAAAAGCGAGTGGTTAAACTCGCTTTTTCTGTTTGGTCAGATTGAGTCCGAATGGGACAAGGTTCTCTTCTTTTTTCAAAATTCGTTGGATGTTTTCCTTGTGCCGAACGATGACAAATAGGCCCAAAAAGACGATGATGATGGTAAAGAGCCAGTCGTAGCTTGGCAGGATGATTCCTATTGCTGGAAATAGCAGAGCTCCTAAGATTGCTAAAGCAGCAGCCAATACGCTGGAGAAGGAAACCATCGAAGTGAGGTAAAGAGAAGTCACAAAAATGATGACTAGATAGAGGCAAAAAGCAGGTGCGACGCCTAGAAGCATACCAGCAGATGTTGCAACCGCCTTTCCACCTTTGAATTGGGCAAAGATAGGGAAAGTGTGTCCCAGTACAGCCATTAACCCAAATACAATCGGAGAAATTCCTTGGGCATGAAAGATCAGCGGAAGCAAGGCTGCCAACGTTCCCTTGAGAAAATCAATTACAAATACAATCGTACCAGCCTTTGGACCTAAAATACGGAATGTGTTGGTTGTTCCAGTATTTCCCGAACCATGTTCACGAATGTTGATATTGAAAAAAGTTTGACCTATCCAAAGTCCTGACGGGATAGATCCCAATAAATATGCAATAAATAGTAAAATAAGATTGACTAACATGTTTTCATTATAGCATATTTTCATCTAATTTAGTCCAAAATCTTATTTTATGAGCTGTCTCAGCCGATAGGTAGCAGAAATATTTTGCAAAAATGCTAAAAAACTTGTAATATAGAAAGGATGATAAGTATGGAGGTCAATTTTGGCTAAGAAAGAGATTGATATAAATAATTACAATGATGATGCCATTCAGGTATTGGAAGGGCTGGATGCCGTTCGCAAACGCCCTGGTATGTACATCGGCTCCACAGACGGAAATGGCTTGCACCATATGGTCTGGGAGATTGTCGATAACGCTGTCGATGAAGCCTTGTCTGGTTTCGGTGATCGGATCGATGTGACTATTAACAAGGACGGCAGCCTGTCTGTTTCCGACCGTGGACGCGGAATGCCTGTCGGTATGCATGCAACAGGCAAGCCAACGGTTGAAGTCATCTTCACCGTTCTCCACGCAGGTGGTAAGTTTGGTCAAGGTGGCTACAAGACTTCAGGTGGTCTCCACGGGGTTGGTTCTTCGGTGGTCAATGCCCTGTCCAGCTGGTTGGAAGTTGAGATTACCCGTGACGGAGCTGTTTACAAGCAACGGTTTGAGCAGGGCGGAAAGCCAGTCACGACTTTAGAGAAGATTGGTACCGCTCCAAAATCAAAAACAGGTACAAAAGTGACCTTTATGCCTGACGATACTATCTTCTCAACGACTGATTTCAAGTTCAACACCATTGCCGAACGCCTGAAAGAATCAGCCTTCTTGCTCAAACAAGTCACCATGACCTTGACAGATGAGCGGACGGGTGAGCAGGAAGAATATCACTATGAAAATGGTGTCCAGGACTTTGTATCCTACCTCAACGAAGACAAGGAAACTCTGACACCTGTCCTCTATTTTGAAGGAGAAGATGCAGGATTCCAGGTCCAAGTGGCCATGCAGTACAACGACGGCTATTCAGACAATATCCTGTCTTTCGTTAACAACGTTCGGACCAAGGACGGCGGTACCCACGAAACAGGGCTTAAACTAGCCATTACCAAGGCCATGAACGACTATGCTCGTAAGACCAACTTGCTCAAGGAAAAGGACAAGAACTTGGAAGGCTCTGACTACCGTGAAGGTTTGTCTGCGGTCCTTTCTATCCTTGTACCAGAAGAGCATTTGCAGTTCGAAGGGCAGACCAAGGACAAGTTGGGAAGCCCACTTGCTCGTCCTGTGGTTGACGGCATTGTATCGGACAAATTAACCTTCTTCCTTTTGGAAAATGGGGAATTAGCATCAAATCTAGTTCGTAAAGCCATTAAGGCGCGTGACGCCCGCGAGGCTGCGCGTAAGGCGCGTGACGAATCCCGAAATGGTAAGAAAAACAAGAAGGACAAGGGCCTCCTGTCAGGTAAGCTAACCCCAGCCCAGTCAAAAAATCCAGCCAAAAATGAACTCTATCTGGTCGAGGGAGATTCGGCCGGAGGCTCTGCCAAACAGGGGCGTGACCGTAAGTTCCAAGCCATTCTACCTTTGCGTGGTAAGGTTATCAATACCGCCAAGGCAAAAATGGCGGACATCCTCAAAAACGAAGAAATCAACACCATGATTTATACCATCGGTGCAGGTGTTGGGTCAGATTTTACTATCGAAGATGTCAACTATGACAAGATTATTATCATGACCGATGCGGATACGGACGGTGCCCACATTCAGACCCTCTTGCTGACCTTCTTCTATCGCTATATGCGACCATTGGTAGAAGCAGGACGAGTTTACATTGCCCTTCCGCCACTTTATAAGATGTCAAAAGGCAAGGGCAAGACAGAAAAGATTGCTTATGCTTGGTCTGACGGAGAATTAGAAGATCTCCGCAAGGATTTTGGCAAGGGCTTTATCCTCCAACGCTACAAGGGACTTGGTGAGATGAATGCCGATCAGCTCTGGGAAACAACCATGAACCCTGAAACCCGTACCCTTATCCGCGTCACCATTGAAGACCTAGCCCGTGCTGAACGCCGTGTATCCGTCCTCATGGGCGACAAGGTCGAGCCACGCCGCAAGTGGATTGAGGACAATGTCAAGTTTACCTTGGAGGAAGCGACAGCTTTTACTAAATAATCTCAGGGAAGTTGAGGTGCCATATGGTTTTAGAAAATAAATTTGGGATTGAAGATTCGGCTGAATTAGCCCGTCTTGAAGAACAAATCAGCAAGAAAAAAGCAGCTCAACTGTTCGAAACTGGTCAGTTATTCCAGATAGAAGTTGGGACTTTTGCAGGTTTGGCACACATTCATCAGGCTTTATTTAAGGATATTTACGACTTTGCAGGTAAAATTCGCGATGTCAACATTGCCAAAGATAATTTTCAATTCGCTCCACGAATCTTTCTTGAGCAGTCTTTGGCCTATATTGACAAGCTACCTCATGAAACCTTTGACGAAATCGTTGAAAAATATGCGGATATGAACATTGCTCATCCCTTCCGTGAAGGAAATGGACGCAGTATGCGTATCTGGTTGGATTGTATGCTACGAGATAGTTTGGGCAAGGTGGTTGATTGGAATAGTATTGATAAAGATGACTATTTCAATGCCATGATTAGAAGTCATGTATCAACAGGAGAGCTTAAATATCTGTTATTGCAAGCCTTAACGGAAGATCTTGGTCAGGCTACTTATTTCAAAGGCATCGACCATTCTTATTACTATGAGGGTTATAACCTTTATCGTACTGAGGATTTGTAAATCTAGCACAGACAAACTATGTGAGGTGTTTTATGCCATTAAGAGTAAAATTAACTGACCGTTTTCAAAAACGGTTGTCTGAATGGGCTCGAAAGCGCAAGCCATTTAAAAACAAACAGGAATTGGAAGAGAAATTTGACCAAGCATTGAAGATTTGGCAATCTTCCAAAACTCGGCAACATGCAGAAAACTTGCTATCTGAGCAAGGAAAATTAGAACATTTTTTACATAGCACGGAACGGAAACTGTCTCGTATGCCTTTTGGTGGAGATAAATTTGCGGCTATTCCAGGTATGATTTCCATGGTGCGAAGCTATATCCGTAGAGATTACAGCAAGTTACCCAAAGGGACAATCATTGCAATTATAGGTGCTTTGATTTATTTTTTCAGTCCTATTGATGCCTTACCAGATTTCATCCTTGGAGCAGGTCTACTTGACGATGCCTTTGTCCTTAATGCCTGTTTGAAATTAATCAAAACAGATGTCGATGACTTTAGAAGCTGGCAAGCAAGCCAGTGGAAGGCAGAAGGGTAGCTCTGCTATTTTCAAAAGGAGAAAGAAGATGTTAGAGAAAGTTGAACGCTTAATAAGTGAAATTAACCGTATTCATCTGGAGTATTCAAAGGATTATTTTGAAACTGGTAAGGTTGAAAAGGTCAATCTCAAACATACCTTTGCAAAGGTTCCAACTCAACCTATTCTGGCTTATCGGCTCAACTTACACGAGTCCATTAACGATTACTTGATGCGTGCCGATGTCAAGAATATTGCTTATTTTTATCGTGTCAAAACATCGGAATCGATTTTGGATAAGATTGAGCGTTTTAAGGAGAGAAGCGAGGGCTATCCTGTCAACTCCATTCTCAATGATATTTTCGGTGCTCGTATGATTTTAACTTCTGAGGAAATTGCGGAGGTCATGGAGCGTCTGGATGACTGGCAGGAACAATATGGCCTGAAAAACTGGTATCTGCGTGATAAAGACGGCTATGTCGGTATTCATATCTATTTCAAAAATAAGAGCAATTTCTACTATCCGTGGGAACTGCAACTGTGGGATGAGAATGATGTAGAGGGCAATATTGCTAGTCATATCAAGTATAAGAGAAAGTTTGTTTAAGGAGAAGTTTGAGATGAATGAAAATGATATAATCAAGCGATTAGGTTTTGAAAATAGTAGTGAGCTAGCAGACTTGTTAGGAATTGACATAGTATTTTGTGACAAAAATGCATATTTCAAGTTGGGAGAAAAAAATAACCGAGGAAACGCAAATACGAATGTTCTCAAAAGAGGTTGGAAAGTAGTACTAAAAGGAAAAAATAAAAGTGAAGCCATTGAAAGAGGGAAATGCAAAACTCCTTCAAAGTTTCCAAAAGGAAATGTCCCAAAAGGGAAGGGGAGGGATTGGTACTTTCACCGAGGGCATATATTAGGGTATACCTTTCATAAATACTTAAAAGGCTATAAATATACTCCAATTGTTGGTGAAAATAGATCTTGGACAATTGAAGATATAAATGACCCGGAAAGGAATCTAACAACTCAGTTCAGCTATGCGAATGAAATTCAAGGAATTATTGAACGAGAAATTGAAAGCTACCTTTCTGCGAACAAAGATTTAACCCTGGAAGTAAAAGTAGTCTATAAAGGTGACCACGATGCTTATCCTATTGGGACAGAGATTTTTTATGAGGTATTAACAGATCATACTAGCCAAAATTATCAATACGGTCACTACTTTATTCCAAATACAGATGTTGGATTTGAAATTCCAGATACAGCAGAAGAAACATACCATGATTTTTACGCTAATGGATACAAAGAACGGTATCGACAGTATTTTGCAGATAGTGATAGAAATGAGATTGAGTTGGTTGAAGGAAAATCAGTCAGGAGGGACGGAGTTTTTTATTTAGTCCCTGGTATAGGGATATTTAATTCATTAGATAATATAGAGAAATTAAGTGATATTGATTATGAAACAGTTTCAGATTTTGATTTGGAAAATATTCCTTATCTAAATAGTAAATATTATCCAGTACGAAAAGGAAGAAATCCAGGTATTTATTTTGAATATGGTGGTATAAATGGTGCGTTTAGCCAAGTAGATAGAATATGTAGGCCACCCAAACGAACTAAAATATTAAAAGAAGCTATGTCTAGAATTCCAAACTCGGAGGGGGATGGAATGAATTGGATATAAAAGAACTAGGTTCATTTTAATTTGTATTGTGAAAGATAGGATTCAAATGTCAAACATTCAAAACATGTCCCTTGAGGACATCATGGGAGAGCGTTTTGGTCGCTACTCCAAATACATTATTCAGGAGCGGGCCTTGCCGGACATTCGTGACGGTCTAAAGCCCGTGCAACGTCGGATTCTTTATTCCATGAATAAGGACGGCAACACTTTTGACAAGGGCTACCGTAAGTCTGCCAAGTCAGTTGGGAATATCATGGGGAATTTCCACCCGCACGGTGATTCCTCTATTTATGATGCCATGGTCCGCATGAGTCAGGACTGGAAAAACCGCGAGATTTTGGTGGAGATGCACGGAAACAACGGTTCCATGGACGGCGATCCGCCTGCGGCGATGCGTTACACCGAGGCTCGCCTGTCGGAAATGGCTGGCTATCTCTTGGCTGACATCGAGAAAAAGACGGTGCCATTTGCCTGGAACTTTGACGATACGGAAAAAGAACCCACTGTGCTACCAGCTGCCTTCCCTAATCTCTTGGTCAATGGAGCGACAGGAATTTCAGCAGGGTACGCGACTGACATCCCGCCGCATAATTTGGCGGAGGTCATCGATGCCGTTGTTTACATGATTGATCATCCGACAGCTAGCTTAGACAAGCTAATGGAGTTCCTTCCTGGACCAGACTTCCCAACAGGTGCCATTATCCAAGGGGCTGACGAAATCAAGAAGGCCTATGAAACTGGTAAGGGTCGTGTCGTAGTTCGTAGCCGTTGTGAAATCGAGCAACTCAAGGCTGGCAAGAAACAGATTGTCATTACCGAGATTCCTTACGAGGTCAATAAGGCTGTTTTGGTCAAGAAGATTGATGATGTCCGTGTCAACAACAAGGTGCCTGGTATTGCTGAGGTGCGTGATGAGTCAGACCGTACAGGTCTGCGGATTGCCATTGAGCTGAAAAAAGACAGCGATGAGCAAACCATTCTCAACTATCTCTACAAATACACCGACCTGCAAATCAATTACAACTTCAACATGGTGGCCATTGACAATTTCACTCCGCGTCAGGTCGGCTTGCAGAAAATTCTGTCTAGCTACATCGCCCACCGCCGTGAGATTATCATTGCTCGTTCTAAGTTTGACAAGGAAAAGGCAGAGAAACGCCTCCATATCGTAGAAGGCTTGATCCGTGTTATTTCTATTTTGGATGAGGTCATTGCCCTTATCCGTGCCTCTGAAAACAAGGCGGATGCTAAGGAAAACTTGAAAGTCAGCTATGAGTTTAGCGAGGAACAGGCAGAAGCAATCGTGACCTTGCAACTCTACCGCTTGACCAATACCGACATTGTGACCTTGGAAAATGAAGAAGCAGGCTTACGCGAGCAGATTCAGACCTTGGCAGCTATTATCGGCGATGAGCGCACCATGTTCAATCTTATGAAGAAGGAACTGCGTGAGGTCAAGAAGCAGTTTGGCAATCCTCGTTTGAGCGAATTGCAGGATCAGGCAGAAGCGATTGAGATTGACACCGCCAGCTTGATTGTCGAAGAAGAAACTTTTGTCAGCGTGACCAAGGCAGGTTACATCAAACGGACCAGTCCGCGTTCTTTCAATGCCTCAACCCTTGAAGAAATGGGCAAACGAGAGGATGACCAGCTGATTTTCTTACAGAATGCCAAGACAACTCAGCACCTCTTGCTCTTTACCAATCTTGGAAATGTCATCTACCGACCTGTCCATGAACTGACAGATATTCGTTGGAAAGACATCGGTGAACACCTGAGTCAGACCTTGATGAACTTTGATACCAATGAAGAGGTTATCTTCGCTGAACTGGTTGAGAATTTTGAAGAGGGAACTTATTTCGCGGTGACTAAATACGGTCAAATCAAACGTGTGGAGCGGAAGGAGTTTGCTCCATGGCGGACTTACAAGTCTAAGTCAACCAAGTATGCCAAACTTAAAGATGCGGATGATGTGGTCATAACTGTATCGCCTGTAGTTTTGGACGACATCATGCTCATCACAGAAAAGGGCTACGCTCTGCGATTTAACATCGAAGAAGTGCCAATCATCGGTGCCAAGGCGGCCGGTGTCAAGGCGGTCAACCTCAAGGATGGGGATGTGGTGGCTGCGGCCTTTATTAGCAATACCAGCTCTGTTTATCTCCTGACCCAGCGTGGTAGTTTGAAGCGGATGGCGACGGAGGAAATCCCTGTGACCAGCCGTGCCAAGCGTGGTTTGCAGGTGCTTCGCGAACTCAAGGCTAAACCTCACCGTGTCTTTGCGGCAGGTCCAGTCTTGACGGATCAGGGAGATTTTGACCTCTTTAGTACAGCAAATGAAGATGAAACAACAAGTCAAGTGCTTCACGTGCAGTCTAAAACGGGCAAACTCTATGAGGTTGATGTGACCCAGCTTAGCCTGTCTGAACGCACTAGCAACGGCAGCTTCATTTCGGATACCATTTCTGATGAAGAAGTCTTCAGAGCCTGGATAGACTAAAAAGATGAAAAGATTGCTCGCAAAGCAGTCTTTTTGCTATACTGTAAGAGAGGTACATATTATGAAAATTATCAAATTATTTTTCAGTATAAAAGTCTATCTATGGCTTGTTCTATCCTTCCTTCTGTTATTGTGTGGTGTATGGGGATACGGCTATATCTCTGGTGAAAAGAGTAATCAGCAGGAAGTGAGTGTCCATACGGCTATTGAGTCTGTCGAGCAAGTCAATGAATTGGTATTTCTAAATACAGCTGTCCAGAAAATTGTGACCGCTAAAAACTACACTGTTTTATTTGGTCAAGAAATGCCCTTCTCAGAAAAATCAGCCCTCTTAATCATCAAGTACAAGGCAAAATTTGGTATCAAAAGTCCTGTATCCATTGAACATCTTTCTGAAAATCGGTACAAAATTAACCTTCCAGCCTTTGAAGTCATTGGATTGGAATTAGATGCAGAAGAACCTTATACCTTATATGATAAGAGTGGAGAGATACTGAGTTTTGCGACGGAAGAAATCGATACTGCCCAACTCATCACAGATGAATTTCAGTCAGCAGAACAAGAAACGTTTCTAGCAGATTATCAGGAAGACATAAAAGAGTCAGCCAAAAACTACTATCAAAATTTATTTAATGCTATCTCACCTGAAATTCAACTAGAATTTGTTTTTAAAGAGTAAGGTGGAGCCCGGCGCCACTTATCAGAGTTCGTGTCAACATCTCAGCGCAGTGGTTGATTGGGTTTAACAGTCCAGTGGACTGTTAAAGGTTGGAGATAAGATTTGCGAAGCAAATCTCAGCAATTCGTGTCTTACACTCCAAATCCGACCATTACGACTGTTGCGAACAAAGTTCGCTTCATCTCCAACCTTAAACTGTCTCCCAGACAGTTTGAGCTGTGCGGGGGTGGGAGTGAAACAGTCTGAGGATAGACTGTTTCAGCCCAACAACTAGAAATAAAGCCTTGTTGACGAACTCTTTATTAGACCAGTCGAGTTCTTTCTCACTCCCTTTTCTTATATTCACGAAATTTTCTGAATTTTTAATTGAAAATCACTTTCAAAAGTAGTAAAATAATAAAAAATGAATTTGGAGAAACTATATGACAGTGAACATTGACTGGGAAAACCTTGGTTTTTCTTATATGAAACTACCTTACCGCTTCATCGCTCATTTCAAAAACGGCCAATGGTCTGAAGGGCAATTGACCGAAGATGCGGAACTGCATATTTCAGAAAGCTCACCAGCCCTTCACTATGGTCAGCAGGCCTTTGAGGGCCTTAAAGCCTATCGCACAAAGGAGGGAAAACTCCAGCTCTTTCGTCCAGACCAAAACGCTGAGCGCCTGCAACGAACAGCTGACCGCTTGCTCATGGAGCCTGTACCGACTGACCTTTTTATCAAGGCTTGTAAAGAGGTGGTCAAAGCCAATGCAGACTACGTTCCTCCCTATGGAACTGGTGGTACCCTTTATCTCCGTCCGCTCTTGATTGGTGTCGGCGACATTATCGGTGTAAAACCAGCAGAAGAGTACATTTTCACCGTTTTTGCCATGCCGGTTGGCAACTATTTCAAAGGCGGCCTGGCTCCGACTAACTTCCTCATCCAAGACAAGTACGACCGTGCGGCACCAAATGGAACAGGGGCAGCTAAGGTTGGTGGCAACTATGCAGCATCGCTCTTGCCGGGCCAATATGCTAAAAAGCAGGGCTTCTCAGATGTGATCTACCTGGACCCAGCTACCCACACCAAGATTGAAGAAGTCGGGTCTGCTAATTTCTTTAGTATCACAGCCAATAACGAGTTTGTCACACCGATTTCACCATCAATCTTGCCGTCCATTACCAAGTATTCTCTCTTGTATTTGGCAGAGCATCGTCTGGGTATGAAGGCAGTGGAACGAGAAGTCCTTGTCGAAGAATTAGACCAGTTTGTCGAAGCAGGAGCTTGCGGAACAGCTGCAGTCATCTCACCAATTGGTGGTATCCAGATTGCAGACAAACTCCATATTTTCCATAGTGAAACAGAAGTAGGACCTGTCACTCGTAAATTATATGACGAATTAACAGGTATTCAGTTTGGTGATATTGAAGCACCAGAAGGTTGGATTGTCGAAGTAGATTAATTTCAGAAGGCTTGCACTTGCAAGCTCTTCTCTTTTTTTGTAGAATAGTAAAAGTGAGGTTTGAAAATGAGTAAAAAAGATAAAAAAATTGAAATTCAGATTGAAGATAGCAAAGTTATTGTCAATAGAGAAGAATTTCCTGGATACCGTCTTGTGATTGGTAAAAAAGTCATCGGAGAGATTGCAGAATTGGCTGAAAATAACTTTGCAGTTATTAAAAACGGAAATACCGAAAGCTTTTACAAAAAATTAGAAAAAGCAGTCGGAAATATTATTGAAAATTATAATTTAAGTCACTAAAAGGCTTGTAATAGTCGCTATTTTATGTTAGAATAGTGACTGTTAGTGCACGGAGAGATAGCGAAGAGGCTAAACGCGGCGGACTGTAAATCCGCTCCTTCGGGTTCGGGGGTTCGAATCCCTCTCTCTCCATGTCTAAGATACTAAGGGCGTCAAACGCATAGTAAAAATAGGAAGTTGACTGCAAATCCTGATTTGCTAGGCGACTTATCTTTTTTACACAGCGTTTAGCCCGAGTTCATTTCAGAATACTATCTTAGAAAATGTTTTGGGGTATCGCCAAGCGGTAAGGCAAGGGACTTTGACTCCCTCATGCGTTGGTTCGAATCCAGCTACCCCAGTAAAGGTACTAGATATAGTCTAGTTCGTCAAAGATGTCTAATTGTTGTTGTCCTTGCGTGTGCCTTAAATAAAATATATTTTATGTTGGGTCGAAAGACCTGATTGTCGGAGGTTTTTTTATAATGAACGAATTTGAAGATTTGTTGAACAGTGTAAGCGAAGTTACACCTGGTGATGTGGTAACTGCAGAAGTATTGACAGTTGATGCTGGTCAAGCAAACGTAGCTATCTCAGGTACTGGTGTTGAAGGCGTATTGACTCTTCGTGAGTTGACTAACGACCGTGATGCTGATATCAACGACCTTGTAAAAGTTGGTGAAACACTTGAATTGTTAGTACTTCGCCAAGTTGTTGGTAAAGATACAGACACTGTTACTTATCTTGTATCTAAAAAACGTTTGGAAGCACGTAAAGCATGGGACAAGCTTGTTGGTCGTGAAGAAGAAGTTGTTACAGTTAAAGTAACTCGTGCCGTTAAAGGCGGTCTTGCAGTTGAATTTGAAGGTCTTCGTGGTTTCATCCCAGCTTCAATGATCGACAGCCGTTTCACTCGTAACACTGAGCGTTTTGTAGGTCAAGAATTTGATGCTAAAATCAAAGAAGTTGATCCTGCTGAGAACCGTTTCATTTTGTCACGTCGTGACGTTGTTGAAGCAGAAGCTGCAGCTGCACGTGCTGAAGTATTCGGTAAATTGGCAGTTGGTGAAGTTGTGACTGGTAAAGTTGCACGTATCACAAGCTTCGGTGCATTCATCGACCTTGGTGGTGTAGATGGTTTGGTACACTTGACTGAATTGTCACACGAGCGTAACGTATCTCCTAAATCAGCTGTAACAGTTGGTGAAGAAGTTGAAGTTAAAGTTCTTGCAATCGACGAAGTTGAAGGTCGCGTATCATTGTCATTGAAAGCTACACAGCCTGGTCCATGGGATGGTGTTGAGCAAAAATTGGCAGCTGGCGATGTCATCGAAGGTAAAGTAAAACGCTTGACTGACTTCGGTGCTTTCGTTGAAGTATTGCCAGGTATCGATGGTTTGGTACATATCTCACAAATTTCACACAAACGTGTTGAAAATCCAAAAGATGCTTTGTCAGTAGGTCAAGAAGTAACTGTTAAAGTTCTTGAAGTAAACGCAGCTGATGAGCGTGTATCACTTTCTATCAAAGCTTTGGAAGAGCGTCCAGCAGCAGTTGAAGGTGAAGAAAAAGCTGAAAAACGTGCTCCACGTCCACGTCGTCAAAAACGTGAAGAAAAACGTGATTACGAATTGCCAGAAACTCAATCTGGATTCTCAATGGCTGACCTTTTCGGTGACATTGAATTGTAATTCATATAAAAACTTGCCTTGTGCAAGTTTTTCCTTTCCACCCTTAGTGTAATGGATATCACGTAAGATTCCGGTTCTTGAGATGGGGGTTCGATTCCCTCAGGGTGGACTAAATTGAAAAGCCTGGATTAACAGGCTTTTTTGTTATATTATATCAAGGAGGCATGATATGTTACATTTTGAAAATGACTATAATAAAGGTGCCCATCCTACCTTGCTAGAAGCCTTAGTTGCAAGCAACCAAGAAGGGTTATCTGGATATGGCACTGATAAATATACTGAATCTGCTATCGAAAAAATCAGACTTGCTACGGACTGTCCTCATGCACAAGTTACGTTTTTAGCAGGTGGCACGCAGACCAATCAAATTGTCATTTCGTCTATGTTAGCTTCCTATGAAGGAGTCATTGCAGCGGATACTGGTCATATTGCAGTTCATGAAGCGGGGGCAATTGAATTCACAGGCCATAAAGTGTTGGCCTTACCGCATACGGATGGCAAACTTGTCGCAAGTGAAGTTGAGAACTATATTTCCGATTTCTACGCAGATGCCAATCATGCTCATATGGTTCATCCTGGTATGGTCTATATTTCCCATCCAACAGAGTATGGTACACTTTATAGCAAGTCAGAGTTAGAAGCCTTGTCAACAGTTTGTCGTCATCACAAGATCTCGCTTTTTTTAGATGGAGCTCGTTTGGGTTATGGTCTTGCTGCTCGTGAAACGGATCTTGATTTGAAGACAATTGCAGAGCTGACAGATGTTTTCTACGTTGGTGGGACAAAACTCGGTGCCTTGATGGGGGAAGCTTTGGTATTTACAAAGAACAACCAGCCAAAGAATTTCGTATCGATTGTCAAACACCATGGTGCCTTGTTGGCGAAAGGAAGAGTGGCGGGTGTCCAGTTTGATTGCTTATTTACTGATGACTTGTATCTTGAATTGGGGCGTCATGCTATCGCAATGGCAGAGCAACTGATCCAGATTTTGGAAGAGAAAGGCTTTCAATTCTATCTCAAATCCCCGACTAATCAGCAATTCGTTATTGTTAAGAATGAAGAATTGACTAGATTGACAGAAGCTGGAATTGCCTATGGCTTCTGGGAAAAATACGACGATAGCCACAGTATCATCCGCTTTGCGACCAGCTGGTCAACTAGTCAAGCAGATATTGATGAATTGAGAAATAGATTATAGTAATCATGACCACCCGTCAAACGGGTGGTTTGAACAAGGGCTATAAGCCCACATCACCAGCCAGCGCCTAAAGACGCTGGCTTTCACTTTGTTCAAGCCTCACTGCTTTTGACTCGTCACTAGCCTCTTAAAGAGGCATTCGTACTACTTGCCATTATCCCTAAAGGGAT